>JAQVJP010000173.1 GCA_028695145.1 Eubacteriales bacterium | reverse complement strand
ACCTACGAGGAGGTTATGAGTTACCTATCGTCAAAAGTAAAGAAAGAATAGTAAAAGCGGGTTTGAGTCTCATAAGGAGATTCGAACCCGCTAAAGTTTTGAGTGCGTAAATTTCAGGAAGTTAAGACTAAAATAGAGGATGCTTCTTTTTTCGCTTTTACGTCCAATCTGATTGTATTTTAAGGCTATTATGCCTATAAAAGTAAATTTATTTGTTGGAAATTATACTGTAAGGGCATAGTGACCTTATACAAAATCGACAATAAAGCAATTTGACCGTACAATACAATTTACAGATTCAGAACAGGAGGTGATCAAAGCGATGGGAGCTAATGAAGTAGATTATAAGAAAATCGGTCAAAGAATAAGAGAAAGTCGAAATAAGTATGGCTGGGCACAATCAGAGCTTGCTTATCGAACGAAGCTTACTCCTTCTCATATGAGCCACATTGAAACAGGACAGACAAAGTTGGCTTTGCCGACTATCGTTAAGATTGCCAATGCACTATCGGTTTCTGTGGATGAGTTGCTTTATGACAATTTGGAAGAGGTCAAACCAGTATATGATAAGAAAATAGCAGAGGAACTTTCAGATTGCAATGCTGCAGAGTTAGAGGCATTTTTTGAAATCATTCAGGCAACGAAGAAAGTGATTCGAAAAAACAATGTGAAGACTACTTAATGGAGTGGTTGCATCTGATATGATGGGAATTTAAATAAAACTTTAATAATGACATTAGTCGCAATTCTGTTGGAGCCAGAGTGGGTTTCAACGTGTTGCGGCTATTTTTATGTATAAATGAATTGATAGGAGTGAATACAACATATGAAGCAGATAGGTAAGAATAAAGTAACAGATTTTAATGAAATGGAAATACAGAATACAAAAGAACATGTGCAGTACGCAGTTGACACAGAGCGAGCACTACATGAGTTGCAGAAGCATTTGGCATTATGCAAGACGCCAATGGAAGTTGCATTGAGTGTTATGGAGGCATTAATTATTTTTTATGATGCAGAATGGTGTGGTATCTTGGATGCAGATGCTGATCTGGAGGTATGGACTTCTTACTGGTGGTATACAAAGGACGAAGGTGCTATGGGAACTGCCCAGTATAATGAACTGGAAGTGATGGACTATTATGAAAGATGGATTAAACGATTCAAAGCTCATCAGCCAATGGTTGTAACAGATATTGAAGATATAAAAGAGGCTTATCCTCAAGAATATGAACAATATCAACAGCGAAATGTAAAAGCAATCATTGCCGTTCCCTTTTGGATGCGATCTACAGGATTTGTGTCTGTGAAGAATCCAAAGCGATATAAAACCCAGACTGGATTTATCCGCTTATTGACCTATGCGATAGTGAGTTCACTAAACGAACATCGCATGACAGAGACATCGAAACATTCACTCGTATCTCCAAGGATTGCAAGTGAGAAAGATGTGTACATCAGTCTGTTCGGAGAACTTAAAATTACAACAGCAAATGGAATTTTAACAGAGAAAGAATTAAAATCTCCAAAGATTTGTCGATTACTTGTTTATTTGCTAATCACAAAGAAGGCAGCAACTTCCCCAAGAGAGATTGCTGATGCAATCTGGCCAGAAGAAGAGAGTGATACACCGGGAAAGAATTTGAAAAGTTTAGTCTATCGCTTTCAGCAGGCGTTTTCTCTTATATCGGAGTATAGACTGATAGAATCAACGGTTAATGGCTATCAGATTAATCCTAAATTAAACATTATGACAGATATACAGTTATTCGATTCAAAATGGGATTTGGCTGTATCAACATCGTTAGTGGAAGATAAGGAAGAACATTTAAAGAAAATGGTGGATTTATATGAAGGAGATATTCTCCAATCGGCAAGTGGGGAACATTGGCTAATGCCAATATTGGTAAATTATCAGTATCGTTATGTTGGTGCAGTAAATGAATTGATTAAGGCACTATATGAAAAGAAGTACTGTCATCATATCCACACGTATGCAGCAAAACTTATCAGTATCATCCCTCATAGCATTGATGGTTATTACTGGCTTATACATACAATGAATTTGCAAGGACATACAGAAATGGCACGTACAGAATTTCGAATGGCAGAAACACATTTAACAGAAGACGAATACGAAGAACTGAAGAAGAGACTTTCTGCATAATAATTGGGTGAAAGTGTATTATAACACCAAGAAATTACATTTATAACACTTCCGAAACACCTGAATTTGCTTATATCACTTTCATAACACCGGCATAACACCATCTGTAACACCGTCATAGTATATATTTTCTCAAGTAGAATTTTAATCTTTCATTTTTAGAGGCTATGAAACGATTGGTTCTGCAAAAAATAAGTGAACTAAACGGAGGGAATTATGACAGAGAAAGCGTATGCTATCAAATCATTTCAGGAAGTGGATGCACGGATGGTGTTGCAAACAGAGGAAGAACTGGATCGACACTTTAAGGATATGAAGCAATTATTAAAGCATTATAGTAAGCTTCTTGATGTGAATAAAGCAACGATGCAAGAGTTAGAAGAAGAATGTATGGAGAGTATTAGGGAAGATATGAATTATGCTCTACAATATTTGAATCAGTATGATTATAGAGTTAATGTTGGATACCTTAAGGGAGAAATACATACGTTTATGGCAATCCACGGTTTGGCGGAGATGATTCATAGGGCATTGATTTTGATGAGGTATTTTACACCGAAAGGAACATTACATAGTGATATTCTAAAGAGCTGTTATTGCGGTTCTGAGAAGAAAGAACATTTTGATGTACTGGCAGAACTGGGAATCAGCAGAAGTCTGTTTTATAAAGAGAAGAAGCAGGCACTTAGATTGTTGGGATATTTCTTTTATGAGATTGTTGTTCCACAAGCGAGAAATAAGAGATTTGCCTGTGCTTTTAAACGATAAAAATGAAATGAAAAAATGAGACATCATCCATAATCAAAATCAGGGATGATTGTCTCGTTTTTTTATTCCATATGTTATCCGACCACTTTTCCAAAGATTTTGAAATCTGATTCTTCAGGAATTGCAATAGGGGCATAGTTGGTGTTCAATGAGATCAGGAAGATACCTTCGGCGCTCTGTTCAAATTTTTTACAGTATGCCTGCCCATCATAATAGAAGATACCAATCTCACCATTTTCTAAGGTATTCTGTTGATGAATCCAGATAGTCTGACCATTCACAAATTGAGGTTCCATACTATCTCCACTGATTCTTACTCCGAAATCTGCATACCTAGATACTTCATGTCCGACTTCAATCTCACGGAAGTAATCAGAATCCAAAAACTGACCAGTACCAGCAGATACCGGTAAATCATATAATTTAATCGTCCTGTGAAATGGAATGATTTCTGCGGTTTCACGCACATATAATCCACTTCGTACTAATAAATCCATATATTCATCAGCTTTGTTCTGTCCATCGTCATTTAGTTTTGAATATAGAGTGTTATCACCGGATATATGGAAAGTAGAATTAATATTATTGATGTCTAGTATTTCACAGAGAGCAAAGAACTGAAGCACGTTTGGGAGATTAACATCCTTTTCCCATTTGCTGATAATATATGGTTTTGCATCGTAGCCTTTTCCTGTCAACATTTCTGCAACATCGCCCTGGGATAGATGCTTTTCTTTTCTTTTCTGGGCAAGAATCGGTCCAAATGTATTCATACGACCTCCCACAATGATTATTTCTATAAGATATGTCTTTATTCGTAACTGTTCAGTACCCCATTAGTCAAAAGTGATTTCTGGGGTACCTGCTATTGCATTTTGAATTGCTTTGTAAGCATTAATTCCATGCTTTTTTGCAGTTCCTACGTAGGACATAATTG
>JAQVJP010000172.1 GCA_028695145.1 Eubacteriales bacterium | reverse complement strand
TGGCAGACGCCGGTTTGAACGCCTACAGATTTTCGATAGAGTGGGCAAGAATCGAACCTGAAGAGGGCAAATTTGATCTGAATGAGATCGAGCATTATCGACAAGTCATCAAGTGCTGTCGTTCGTATAATATTGAACCGATTGTTACTCTGCACCATTTCTCCAGTCCTAAATGGCTTATAAGCAAAGGTGGCTGGGAAGCAACAACTACACCGGCAGATTTTGCTCGCTACACAAAATTCACTGTTGAGAAACTGGGAGAAGAACTTAAATATATCTGCACCATCAATGAAGCAAATATGGGGGTGCAAATTGCTGCCATCATGAAAAAGTATATGATGCAGGCGATGGCGCAGAAAGCAAAAGAATCGGGGCACAAGAGTGGCGATGGTGATGTTCAGGTTGGTATTGATCTGGAAAAAATGATGGCCGCTCATGGTGGCGCAGCCGCTGAGAATATGCAGGTATTCGGTGTTGAGAAGCCAGAAACCTTCACCAGCCCAAGAACTGAGTCAGGGGATAAACTGATTATGGATGCCCACATAGAGGCTCGCAAGGTCATTAAAGAAGTTTGCCCGCACATAAGGGTTGGCCTTACGCTGAGTCTGCATGATATTCAGGCACAGCCTGGCGGCGAAGTTAAGGCTGCCAGCGAATGGGCAGACGAGTTCACTCATTATCTGCCGGCCATTGCCGAAGATGATTTTCTCGGCGTACAGAACTACAGCCGTTCTTTGATTGGTCCTGATGGCGTACTGCCGGCACCTGACGATGCGGAACTAACCCAGATGAATTATGAGTTTTATCCACAGGCACTGGAAAATGTCATTCGCAAGGTTGCGCAGAAATTCCATGGAGAACTAATGGTCACAGAAAATGGAGTAGCCACAGCAGATGACAGCAGACGTGTCGAGTTTATTCGTCAGGCCCTCGCAGGAGTCAAAAAGTGCGTTGATGACGGTATAAACGTAACCGGCTATATGTACTGGAGTCTTCTCGATAATTTCGAGTGGCAGAAGGGTTATTCTATGACCTTCGGCTTGATTGAAGTTGATCGCTCAACTCAAAAACGCCTCCCTAAGGAGAGTTTGCACTACCTTGGCAGCTACATCGATTGATCGAACAATAAAAATGTGAAACCGGCAAAAGACTGTGAGATCGCAATTACGCTGATCTCACAGCCTTTTGATATGGCGCAGTATTTCGCAGACGATAGCTTCTACCAGTGTTTAAAAGGGCAATGAAGCATATAAGATGCCGCGCGCATTTCCACATAGCAGCCGCACTGATCACACATACCATTAGTCAGATGACGGCACTGACGGCAGATGTTTAATCTGACTTGATAATCGTGCTCATTTGTTTGCTCCGCGGCCGGTATAGTTTTACGATATTTGATTACACTCTCATATGTACTCAGATCATCAAGCTCTGCGAGCAGGCATCGTTTACAGATTACAGTTTTCATCGCGATATTAACCAATAACGATTTCCATGATACTGCAGGCAGGCATCAAGAAACTAAATCCATTTTCATCAACTCTAATACCGGTATAATTCTCAACCCGCACTCTGTTCTGTTCTTCGAAATCATTATAATCATTAATATTTCCCCGGAGTATTCTCGCTGATATATTCTTACCATCAAGAGCGAATGGACAATCAATTTGCTGAGCGTCGTCAGCTGAAATATTGGCGATAGTCACGTGAACCACACCTTGATTATCGACAGAAGTAGAAACATCAAGTGCGGGCAGATTGAATTTTTCAGTTCCGGCAACCGTTGATTCCACATAGCTGTCGATCAAAGTCGCGTCCTGATGACCTTGGTAGAGATCGAAGACATGATATGTAGGAGTCAAAACCATTTTGTCGCCTTCGGTTAAAATTGGTGCCTGCAGCACATTTACCAGCTGTGCGATATTGGCCATAATCACACGATCACTGTGCCTGTTGAAAATATTTAAATTGAGTGCGGCAACCATGGCATCTCGCATAGTATTCTGCTGATAGAGGAAACCTGGATTTGTTCCAGGTTCAACCTTGAACCATGTCCCCCACTCATCAACAATCAAACCAACTCTGTTCTCCGGATCGTGACGACTCATGATTCGACTATGGTTCTCAATAAGCTCATTCATATAACAGGTTCTCTTGAGCGTCTCATAATAAGTTTCTTTCTCAAAACCAAGTGCCGGCTGTTTCTCAAACCATTTACCGGGAAAAGTATAAAAATGCAACGTCAACGCGTCCATAAACGGGGCGGCACTGGCCATGACTTTGTCAGTCCAGTTATAATCGTCAACATTTGGTCCGCAGGCAATTTTGAAAACCTTGTTATCACCGTAGTTACGCACATATGTCTGAAAACGACGATATAAATCCGCATAATATTCCGGACGCATATTGCCACCACAGCCCCAATTCTCATTACCAACACCAAAATACTTCACCTTCCATGGTTTTTCTCGACCGTTTTCCGCACGCAGTTGTGCCATCGGTGATACACCATCAAATGTTAAGTACTCAACCCATTCGCTCATTTCCTGCACAGTACCACTACCAACATTGCCATTAATGTATGGTTCGCAGCCAATTTGTTCACACAACTCCAGAAACTCATGTGTGCCGAAGGAATTATCTTCAACTACCCCGCCCCAGTGAGTATTAATCATCTTCTTACGCTGTTCCTTCGGACCAATACCGTCTTTCCAATGATACTCATCAGCGAAACAGCCTCCCGGCCAACGTAGAACCGGAACTTTAATTTTACGTAATGCTTCGACAACATCACTACGCATCCCTTTATTATTAGGTATCTCTGAATCCTCTCCAACGAACAAGCCATTGTATATGCACCTGCCAAGATGCTCTGAGAAATGACCATAAATATTCCTGTTTATAAAACTCTTACGCTGTTCTTTGTTGATAATAAGCTTACTCATGAATGCCTCCTGTAGTTATCAAATTCTCTTGACTACTTCGTAGTATAGAGCTGAAAAACCGCACAGACAATATCATTAAGCGCCACATAATTATCATTTTCTGCTAATATATAAGCATTGCACAGGAGGAAAACAATGTTCAGATTAATTGATTGCGGATATGCTTTTGCTCATCATAGTGGTCTGGAAATCAACAGGCCTGCAGGAACCAGCCACTATGTCTTTGTGATCTATCGTTCGCCTTGTGAATTTAAGACAGATGAAGGTTTTATGTCCTGCCAGAATCATTGTGCGTTGTTCGAGCCCAAATTTCCTCACCATTACCGTTCGACGCTAAGTCCGTTTGTCAACGACTGGATTCATTTTGAAATTCTATCTGACAAACAGGTAAGAACTTCTGGAAATGACATAATAAATAGTTTAGAGATCATTCTTAACAAACCAATTCCGGTCAGTGAACCTGAGTTGCTCCAAAGAATAATTAAATCACTACAAATAAATAAGTTATTACCTGATGGTCAATCTACTGATTTCAAGCAGCACATCAATTCTGCTCTGATCACCACATTACTCAGTCTTCTCTCAGACCAGCAGCCATCCACTGAACAAGATAATGTTAAACATAAATATTACAGAACATTCAATAAAATCAGAAATGAGCTGTATCGCATGCCTGCACCAGGAATCAAGGCCGCCGATTTGGCAGCACAAGCCGGATTAAGTGTTTCAAGATTCCAACATCTATACCGCGAAATATTTAAATGCACTATCAGTGATGATGTTGACGAAGGCAGGCTCCAAAGAGCAAGGTACTTGTTGGAAAACAGCGATCTAGTACACCGTTCTTGAAATAGATATACAAATAATTTTATAAGGATTACAATGAATACAGACCATTACAGGGGGATGTATTCATGAGAAAAGCAGAACCAATAATCCTTTCAGAAGCGGAACGTAA
>JAQVJP010000171.1 GCA_028695145.1 Eubacteriales bacterium | reverse complement strand
CTCACCACTTCCGGTGGATATTACGAAGAGGTCACACCTGTTCCCATCCCGAACACAGCAGTTAAGCTCTTCAGTGCCGACAATACTTGGCTGGTAACGGCCCGGGAAGATAGGTCTCCGCCGGATTTTATATTCCTCAATAGCTCAGTTGGTAGAGCATGCGGCTGTTAACCGCAGGGTCGTAGGTTCGAGTCCTACTTGAGGAGCCAGATCAGCACTTCAGCTTTTTGCTGAAGTGCTTTTTTGTTGTCTATCTATTTCCATCTGCAGTGATCTCACTGTTGTTTCGAGGTCGCTGCTGCCGTTAAGAAGCACTCTTATTTTTTCGTAAATGATCTGCTCGATTTGCGTAATGGGTATAAGATGACCGCTGCGGTCAGTTATAGAGCTTCTCTTACGATTGCTGTCATAAGTTTTATAAATTAACGGTAGCCAGGGATGGTGATTGACCAGCTCGTCATTTGAGTATACGTTCTGCAGTGGCGATTGTCCGTCAAGGATGGCAAAATAGGTGCTCATGGTCGGATCACAAGCCCATTTGAGAAATTCCTGCGCCTGTGACAAAGATGGAGTGTGTTTGGAGATTCCAAGACCCCAACTGCCTAATACCGACCTTCCTCCAGGAATATTGGTATAGGCAACGCGCCCGCCGATTTGTGATTGACCATAACTATTAATATCTGCTATGAACGAAGCGAAACCTACCAGCATAGCTGTTTTGCCGTTGTAAAAATCAGCTACTGTTTGTTCTACATTGTAATTCAATGTTTCTGGATTGCAGCTGCTGAAAATTTCACAAAATGAGTTGAGCCCTCTACGGAATTGAGGAGTATCAATTGTGACTCTTTTATTCCGGTCAAAAATATCCGCTCCATATGCCCAGAGACGTGGCATCAGTTCTGGGATGAATGTAGCTTGACCGCCTGCGGCCAGTGCAGTTCCAAATTCTACGGGTGATGTTGGATTGTTACTGCGGGTGAAGAAAGCAGCGATCGCGTTAAATTCAGACCAGGTTTTTGGTGGAGCCAATTTGGCCAGATATTGCTTTTCAAATTGTTGCTGTAATTCTATGTCAGCAAACAAATCTTGACGATAAAGCAGAAGCTGCGGTCCATAGAGAAATGGTACACCGAAGTAGCCTGAGCGATTGTTGCCGACTCTCTCCAGTAAATCGAAAAGAAAAAGCTGCTGATTCATTTTGTTGGTCACGACAAATTCTGTTAGATTATGTAGACAGTCTTCTTTGACCAGCAGATCGAGCCAGGGATTATCGTACATATAAATATCGTATTTGTTTTTGTTCTTATCTTGCATGATCTGTTCAAGCAGCGTTAGATGATCGCAAAGCTCCGGCTCCAGACGAATCCCGGTTTTGTCGGTAAAATTAGGCTGAAGCTTGATGACCGCACGTGCATTTGGAGAGTCAAGCAGAAGAAGCCGCAGCGGTTTGTTGGCTGCCTCACCAATTCGATGATTGGCAAAAGCAATCTCACGGCTGTTGATCTTATCATTTAATATCAGCTGCTTCTTCTCAAACAGCAAAGGTGACATAAGATTGTCCATCAGCATTCTGGCGGCTTTTCTGCCAAGTTGGTGTGCCGGCCTCATGGTACTGCTTATGGTTGATGCGGTATGTCTTGTGCTCCAGATATCCTGGCCAAAGGAGAGCATTTCCACCTTGTTATTCTGTTCCAGACCGGTCAAACCTGTAAGTTCTGCCGCTTGCCGCAATCCGCTGAGAATTGTCTGAGAGGTAGAAATTAATGCTGCTGGTTTCTGTACCTGTAGATATGCAGTACCAAGTCGGAAAGCATCTTCTTTTGTGTTACGAATACTATGAATAAGCGCTTGCTCAATCGGCATATCCTTTTTGTTGTAGAAATCGTAATAGGCACTGATGCATTCTGTTTCAGAGCTGAAGACAGCAGAACCTGTAACGAGACTAATTCGTCGATGCCCCTTCATATACAGATGATCAAGAAGATAGCTTGTAGTCTCGTAATAATTGAAACTCAAAAAGTTGCTATCGAGACCATCGATCCGGCGATCAATAAAAACGATAGGAATATTGCGATCAAAAAAACTGCTCTTGAAGTATTCTGCTCGATCCGGCTGACAGCTGATAATGACTAAACCACTTATGTTTTTTTCCAGAAAATTATCGAGTAACTTTTGTTCCTGCTTGGGGATATCATCAGTCAGAGCTAAGTTAAAATAGTAGCCAGACGCCGTGATTTCTTTTTCCAAACCCGCAAGTATAAAGGAATAGTATTGATCATGCGTGTTTGGTAGTACAATCGCGATTTCTTTATTTTCATTTAGACGGAGATTTTTGGCATAAGCATTGGGCCTGTAGTTAAGCTGATCGACAGCCCTTTTTATTTGTAAAGCTGTCTGTGGAGCGACCTTGCGCTTGCCGGTCAGATAATTGGAAACAGTTCCTATGGAAACACCAGCCAGAGCGGCCACGTCTTTTACCGTAATCATATATACTCCTCGTGCATGAATTTAAGTATCGCATCTATAGTAAACATCATATAAGTTGTTAGTTCATTAAACAAGATTAAAATGGTATTAAAACGATTTAATTAAAATGTACCGTCATTGATTGACTCTGATATGAACCAGGCTTAAGATACGGGTAAGAACATTTGCTGATTATTTTGCAGGAGGTTATTACAGTGAGTAATTATATCGATCCTAAACTCGTACCTCAGAAATCATTGTCCAATGGCGATCAGATTCCATGTATTGGCATGGGCACGTTTGGTTCAGATCGTTTTACACCTGAGCAGGTTTCTGGCGCTGTGGCCGGAGCGATCCGTTGCGGCTACCGTTTGTTTGACTGCGCTTCGGTTTATGGAAATGAACATCTAATTGGTGACGTCTTCAAACAGGCTTTTGATGAAGGTGTTGTTACAAGAGATGAACTGTTCATCACTTCAAAAGTCTGGAATGACATGCATGGCAGAGGAGATGTTCTCCTGTCACTTGCGAAATCATTAAAAGACCTGAAGCTTGACTATCTGGACGTCTATTTCGTGCACTGGCCGTTCGCTAACTATCATGCGCCCGGATGCGATGGAGATAGCAGAAATCCAGATTCCACACCTTTTTCGGTTGATGCTTTTATGGCAACATGGCGCCAGATGGAGAAGCTAATTGATATGGGTCTGACCAGACATATTGGTATGTCAAATATGACGATTCCTAAGCTTGAGGCAGTGCTGCCGCTCTGCCGTATTAAGCCTTCGCTGATCGAGATGGAGCTGCATCCCAGTTTTCAGCAGCCTGAGCTCTATGATTACTGTGTCGCTCACGGTATTCAGCCGATCGGCTTCAGCCCTATCGGTTCGCCTACACGTCCTGACAGAGATAAGACTCCGGATGATATCGCCGATATTGAGATGCCTGAGGTGGCAGAGGTCGCCAAGGCTCATGGTATTCATCCTGCTGTTGTCTGTCTTAAGTGGGCTGTACAGCGTGGACAAATACCCATTCCATTTTCTATAAAAGAACCTGAGTATGTCAGCAATCTGCGTTGTACAACTGAGGACCCTCTGACCGAAGAAGAAATGGCCAGGATTGCGTCAGCTGACAAAAACTGCCGTCTGATCAAAGGCCAGGTATTCCTTTGGGAAGGTGCAGATGACTGGAGAGCTCTCTGGGATCTTGATGGAACCATAACCAAGTAAATCAGAGATACTGGTAATGATTATTTAATATAGGTAAAAGCTCGAGTATTGCAGCGTCCTGTTCATAAAAAGTACAGGGCGCTGATTCAATTTTCAGTCTTATCATTATTTCTATATAAATAATGAATATATATAAAGCAAATAAGAGAGAAGAGAAGGCGCCAAGAGACACCCGGCAGCGTAGAAGAAAGGGGTTAAGAAGCAGGAAAAAGAGCGTTGACAGGTAT
>JAQVJP010000170.1 GCA_028695145.1 Eubacteriales bacterium | reverse complement strand
ATGGAGTTTAATGAAGATGTAACATTATTATTTTATGATTTCTGTGGTCGAAATGTGGAGGTTGTCCGTGCGGGAACCCTACTTGAGACCACTGGGAATACAGCCATTCGAGTTTTCGAATGAGCTCTAATTTGTAATGGAGGTAACATAATGAGCAATCAAAAAGAGAAAATTATTCTCTCTGTCTGGGTTGAGGATAAAGCTGGCGTTTTAGGACATGTAACGCAGCTGTTTGGTGAACGCAATTGCAATATTGAGAGTCTTGCGGTAGGACAGACTGAAAAATCCGGTATTTCACGCATGACAATTATTCTTGATGGCAGTCAGAAGGATGCCTCAGCAGTTATTTCTCAGCTAAATAGAATTACCAGTTTGATTCAGATTAAACAGATTAATCTTGATGAGTCTGTTCAGATGGAACTTGCTATGATTCAGGTCGATGCACCTGATGAGAAACGTACTGATCTGATTAATCTTGTTAATGTATTCCGTGCGCGAATCGTTGATGTGGCAACACATACCATGACGATCGCCATAGCTGGTAATACCGTTAAAATTGATGCGTTGATAGACCTGCTTCGTTCTTTTGGCGTTGGTGAAATAGTAAGAACAGGCACGATCGCCATGGATAGAGGCCGCAAGCTGTTCGATTAATCATTGCTATGGTATTATTTTAATGTTGTAATGCGATTATAAAAGGTGAAAGGCAGGAAATAGAAATGTTTTGTACTAATTGTGGTGCCCAGAACGAGGATCAGGCAAAATTTTGCACAACTTGTGGTAAGCCGTTACAGCTGTCTGCTGTGCCGCCCGTAAATAATCAGCAGCAAGCCGAATCCGCGGAAGTAACTCAATTTTCAAGTCAGCAGAGCGGTCAACTTAATTATTCCATATTTGGTGATAACATGCCTGCTGTTTCAATTAGATTGAATGCAGGTGAGAGTATATATACACAATCTGGTGGTATGACCTGGATGGATAATGGAATAAATATGGAGACAAATATGAAGGGTGGGTTCATGAAAGGTCTTGGCCGTGTTTTTTCCGGTGACTCGCTTTTTATAGCTACTTATACCGCAAACCAGAACAATCAGGAAATTGTGATTGCCAGTAGTTTTCCAGGCAAAATCGCAGCGGTTGATATAAGTCAAGGTTCCATTATTGCTCAGAAATCAGCGTTCTTGTGTGCACAGCCGGGTGTAACACTCAATGCGTACGTGACCAGAAACGCTGGAGCTGGTTTGTTTGGTGGGGAAGGCTTCATCATGCAGCGAATGACTGGTGCGGGCATGGTTTTCCTGGAAATAGATGGAAGTTTGGTAGAGCGGACATTGGCTCCAGGTGAAACTATCAAGGTTGATACCGGCAATGTCGCTGCTTTTAGTGAATCCGTTCAATATCAGGCTGAAATGGTAAAAGGCTTTAAAAACATACTATTTGGTGGGGAGGGTTTGTTTTTAACAACTCTTACAGGTCCCGGTAAGGTCTGGCTTCAGACTATGACATTACCCGGTTTTGCAGGTAAATTGATACCTTATCTGCCGACATCAAGCAATTAAGCAGGATATAACAATGACAGAAAATATCAGATTTATACATGTTCACGATTTAACAACGGCAGTTAGAACATCACAGCTGGCTGCCGAAATATGGCATCAGCACTATGATGAAATTATTGGCAGTCATCAGGTGGATTACATGATATCAAGTTTTCAATCTGCTCAGGCGATTATGCGAGATGTACTTGAGAAAAAATACGATTATTACCTGATATCTGATGAAGTCAATAATCTTCTTGGTTATTATGCAGTTTGTATGGATACAGGAGAAAATTCACTTTTCCTCAGTAAATTGTATATTCATGAGTCTGCTCGAGGTCGTGGACTGTCCAGAAAGATGCTTGACCATATGCTCGAAAAAAATAAGCCAGACTCTGTCTGGCTTACTGTGAACAAGAATAATTATAAGAGTATTGAAGTTTACGAGCATTTTGGTTTTATTACTGAACGAATGCAAAAAGTTGACATCGGCAACGGTTTTTTTATGGACGATCGAGTTATGCGTCTTACCTTACAACCTTAAAAGGCCAGCTAAATATTCCACCGAGATCATAAACTGATTCGTAGCCATGTCTTGCCAGAAAACGGGCAGCTTGCCCGCTGCGAGCTCCGCTTGCGCAATATACAACAATTGGTTTAGCTTTATCTTCAGGAAGTCTATCAAGTGATGACGGGATATACTGAACTGGTAGAAGTTTGCTGCCGGGAATATGCGCCTGTTTATGCTCTTCTTGCGTTCTAACATCAAGTAGTAGTGGCGGATTTTCTTGCTCCATCCAGTCTTTTAGTTCTTGCGCGCCTATTCTTTGTGGGTTTCTGCCAGTTTTTACAGAAGTCCCTGTAATCGCTGAACGAAATGAATCGAAAAAATTGCTCATTTGTATTCCTCCTCAATATATCAATAGATTTTTATCAAAAGTTTTGTAAACCAATATGTTTACTGTCACAAGTGTTTGGTTGATTGCGACATTGATATGGTATATTATGTTTGAGATTCAGTCTGTGATATGATTACAGTAGTTATAAATATTTAAATGAATCTATGTTAAATAATCATCTCTTTATGTTTCAGGAGGTCAGATTTTTATGAACGATAATATGTCAGGGCTCGGCAAAGCTGTATTATTTGATTGTGATGGTGTTCTGGTTGATTCTGAGCCGGCGCTTGCCAGGATTGCCGCGATAGCGCTTGGTGATTTTGGCGCTCCCGCCAAAGCAGAAGACTTTAAACCTTATATTGGCATGGGTGAGGAAAAATATCTGGGCGAGGTGCTTAAAAAATATGGCGTACAATTTACACCTGATGTCAAAGCTCATGTCTACGAGAAGTATATCGAGCTGGCTCCAGACTACGTTGAAGCTTTTGCCGGTGTCAGAGAACTTCTGCAGCAGCTAAAAAATGAAGGCTACAGAATAGCGGTGGCGAGCAGTGCTGACTTGATTAAGGTTGAGGCCAATCTGAAGGTTTTGAATGTTTCAGACAACATTTTTGATGCTGTCATAACCGGTAGTGATATCGAACGTAAGAAGCCTTTTCCGGACATTTATCTGTTAGCCGCTGAACGTTGCGGCATCGATCCGGCTATGTGCTATGTGGTTGAGGACGCTGTCAGTGGTGTACAGGCGGCCAAGGCAGCGAAAATGACAGCTATTGGCTTCACATCGGCTCATAGTGGACAGGAACTATCTGATGCTGGTGCCGATTATTTGATTGACAATATGGCAAAAGTGGCAGATATTGTAAAATAGATAATAACTTAATAATTAGGTGATGACATAGAAAACTCCCCTGCTGTAATTCAAAAGCAGCAGGGGAGTTTTGTGCGGTGATTAAACGTTGAAGAGCATGGAGGAGTAAGTGGGCAGCGGCCAGAATTTCTGGTCAATTAATGTTTCGAGCAAATCAGCGTCTTCTCGCAGCAGATTCATTACGGCAAATACCTGGTCTCTATAGGCAGCGGCCTGATCAGCAGCTTCCTGACTGTGCATTTCAGCAGCCTTCTCGAGATTTCTCTCCAGTTGAACCAAATTTCTGCTAAATGAATGTAAGGCAGCACTTATTCTGGCAAACAGATCAGTTTCTACCTCGGCTTCCTGACCAATTGATTGAATAGAAGAAATCTCTGAAGCCAGTTTACCGCGATAATCTATAACCGTCGGCAGGATTTGACGTTTAGCCATCTCTATCATGGTAAGAGCCTCGATATTGATAGTCTTGATGTATATTTCATATTGAATCTCACACCTTGCTGCTTAGGCCGAAATATAGCGTCATAGAGCTACCGGCCTTGCCTGTCCAAAAACAGCCGAATATAATGACAACAGGAAACTGTTGAAAGGAAAAAAGAAGACCCCAGGTTTACTAGCTCCAAAG
>JAQVJP010000169.1 GCA_028695145.1 Eubacteriales bacterium | reverse complement strand
GATGGTGATCTCGAAAACCACTCCCTGATATTGGTAAAAGCTAACGGCTCGGCTGAGGCTATTCAGTGGTTTAAGTGGGTCGAGGCGCCGACAAATGGTGGCTGGGATACGGTGTTCCTGCCGAGAGGACAATGGCATTTTTCGGAGTCGGAGCCACATAGTCGTATCTACATATTTAACAACAACGAAGCAAGCAACGAAGCAAGCGATGAGGTAAGCAATGAAACAAGTATAGTGAAACAGAAGCCTGTGAGAATTCAGCCGGGCAATCAGCCATATACTGTTTCTGGCGAACACGGCAATCACATGTATAAGGAATATGATTACTTCGATTATGCGGTTTCTGGAGATGCTGGCCAGACTGTCATGATATGTTCTACCGTTGATGAATGGCTGGCTAGTAATATTTTTCGCATATACAAATCAGATGTGAGTGAAAACGCCAGTGTGTCAACAGATGGCGGTGTATCCGCTCCCGATAATATCGACATTGTTAATGATGATTATGATGTGGAATTAAACTACTCTCGTCTCGGAGGTATGTTTAACTATGGCGATAGTGGCTTCAGTAATCAGTTTCCAGGATGCGTTTATATCAGTCGCGATAAGTTCAAGCCGCATTCATATTCAACAAGTTTGGAGCTTGCATCTCTGGCGCCTATTCACGTAAATGAAGGTTTCGGGTATACTCAGTCTTATGCCACAAGTGTTTTGGAAGTACTGGACCGATAGACGAGAATAATTATCATGCAGTTTAATGCAGGGTGATTGACTATATGCGTCCATGTGCCAGGCATTTAGTAAGGCTTAAGATGGAGGCCATGTTATGAGTTTCACCTATAAGCATACTATTTATGCGAGTTTTACCGGCTATATCGTTCAGGCGATAATCAACAACTTCATACCGCTGTTGTTTCTGACTTTCCGAACCAGCTACGGTATACCGTTGTCGAAGATCACATTGCTGGTAACTTTTAATTTCGGCTTCCAGCTTCTGGTTGATCTGCTGGCAGCTGGTTTTGTCGATAAGATCGGCTATAGAGTTTCGATCGTGGCTGCGCATGTTTTTGCCGCGGCCGGTCTGATATCTCTGACCTTCCTGCCACAAATGTTCGCGGATCCTTTTTATGGGCTTCTGCTTTCTGTTTTGATTTATGCTGTCGGCGGGGGTTTGCTTGAGGTTCTGGTGAGCCCGATTGTTGAGGCCTGTCCTACTGATAACAAAGAATCCGTCATGAGTCTGCTGCATTCTTTTTACTGCTGGGGTCATGTTGGAGTTGTCCTGCTGTCTACACTATTCTTCGCTGTTGTTGGTATTGCCAACTGGCGCTGGCTGGCGCTTCTCTGGGCGCTGGTGCCACTGGCAAATACGTTCTTCTTCTCGAGAGTGCCGATTAAGCATGTAATTGAGCATCATGAGCGCAGCTTCTCGCTCAAGCAGCTTCTGGCTAACAAAGTCTTCTGGATCATGGTCCTGATGATGATCGCGGCTGGCGCCAGCGAACAAGCCGTAAGCCAATGGGCGTCGGCTTTTGCCGAGATGGGTCTTGGTGTTGATAAAGCTATTGGTGATCTGACGGGGCCGATGATGTTCGCGGTCATGATGGGTGTTTCGCGTTTGTTTTACGGCCAGTATGGCGAGAAGATTAAGCTGCAGCGTTTTATGGCGTTGAGCGGGCTGGTCTGCTTCGGCAGCTACCTCGTGATCTCACTGTCGCCGTGGCCTTTTGTCAGTCTGATCGGCTGTGCGATTTGTGGTCTGTCGGTTGGAATCATGTGGCCGGGCAGCTTCAGTACCGCCGCCCGCAATATACCTCTTGGCGGCACCATGATGTTCGCTTTTCTGGCGCTGGCCGGTGATGTCGGCTGTGCCGCCGGACCGACGCTTGTTGGTATGATGTCGAGTGTTTTTGATAATGATCTTAAGAAGGGCATCCTGACCGCGATTGTCTTCCCTGTGTTGCTGCTGATCGGCTTGTTGCTGAACAGACGTTCTGCCCGCAACGCAGAAGCTTGAAAATTTGACTGTACTTTTACCGGTATTTTTATATTTTTCACATCTCAAACACATTTATAGTGTAGAATAACGCATTAGAGGCTGCCGGGTGGTTAATCTGACCCGAAAACTATAATTTTTATGGCCTCCGGGAGGAAACAATGAAATTTAGCAAAATTATGCTGGTGCTGACGCTCGCAGCTGCCATGACTATCGGTCTGATGGCTGGCTGTTCTGATAAGGATGGCGACACAACTACTACTACGACTACCGCAGCCGGTGAAACGACCGCAGCCGGTGAAGATTCTGATGCTGCCGAAGCATCGACCTTCGATTATAGTGCCGGTCTTGACGAGAATGGCTATTGGAAAGGTGTAAAAGCACTCGATTTTGTTACTCTTTGCGATTATAAGAATATCGAGATCGCCAATGATGTTCACAACATCACAGACGAAGCTCTGAATGAGGAAATTGATGGGCTCCTTAGTTCCTATTCCACTCCGGAGGAAATAACTGATCGGGCTGTGGCTGACGGAGACACCGTTAATATTGATTATGTTGGCAGTGTTGACGGCGTTGAGTTTGAGGGTGGCAGCACCGGCGGCAATGGTACTGAAGTAACAATTGGTGTTACGCAGTATATAGATGATTTTCTTGAGCAGTTGATTGGCCACGAAGCCGGCGAGACATTTGACATCAATGTGACTTTTCCTGAAGATTATGGCAATGAGACATTGAATGGCAAGGACGCTGTTTTTGTAACAACGGTTAATCATATTGTGGGAACCAAAATTCCTGAGCTCAATGATGAGTTTGTCAGCAGCAATTTCGCGGAGTCGAATAGCTGGAATACAGTTGATGATTTAAATGAGGGTGTCAGAACCCATCTGAAGGATTCAGCGGTTTCGCTCTATCTGCAGGAGTTTATTCTTGAGAATTGTGAAGTAGCAAGCATTCCTGACAGTCTGATGACGTATCAGGAAGAGGCGATGATGGCCTATTATGAAGATTACGCGGCTTCTTACAGTATGAGCGTTGATGATTTCCTGACTTCTTATCTTGGCGTCGAGAACGCCGACGCCCTGATAGAACAGAACAAAGCACAAAATGAGGAACAGGCTAAGTTTTACCTCGTTGTCCAGGCGATCGCTGAGGATGCGGAAATCGCTCTCAGTGATGATGAGGTCAAGGAGTTTTTCCTCGAGCAGTATAGTGAAGAGGAATATACCCAGCTCGAATCAGAAGCAGGCCTGCCTTACATGAAAATGATTGTAATGAATGAGAAGGTGCTCGAGGAGCTGGAAAATAACGCGAAACTGGCTTAATTAGCAGCTTGGACGGGGGCAGAGTTTATGATTTTTGGGTTCTGCGACCATGAGAGTAGATTTGCGTAAATAATTACACATAACCGCGGCTAAGTGCTTGAGAAGACTTGGTGCGCGGTTTTGTTTTGCTATGCCGGCCTGATGCTGGTAAAATCTTGATAACATTAGTGTGTCCGGAGGTGGGCCGATATGAGCAGATGTGCGGCTTTTTTTGACGTCGATGGTACGATTACCCGTGAAGGGCTGATCAGTGAGCTTTTTCGCAAAATGGTGAAATATGAGCTGATCGATGAAACAAAATGGCAATTTGAAGTTAAGCCGGCTTTTTCCAAGTGGAACAGGCGCGTGGGGGATTATGACCATTACCTACAGAAGATGGTAGATGTTTATCTCGACACGGTAAAAAACACCGATTCATATCTTATATCTTATATCGCGCGCAAAGTAATCGATCAGAATTACGACCGTGTGTATACTTTTACCCGTGATAAAATTAAGTGGCACAGAGAGCAGGGTCATCTGATTATCGCGATTTCCGGTTCGCCAATTGAGCTTGTGCGCGAGATGGCTAAGAAGTATAAGATGGACGATTACAAAGGCACTGTCTACGAGATCGGTGAAAATGGTACTT
>JAQVJP010000168.1 GCA_028695145.1 Eubacteriales bacterium | reverse complement strand
GCCACCCCGTTCTCCCGATTTCCAAGCATAAGGTCTTTAAGAATTTCGTCTTCCAGTGTAAGATGTACTTGAGCCATGATCTCTTTCCTTTCAGTTGTTAGTTTCGCAAAACCTATTATACCGAAAGCGAGCTCGTGGCTCTTTTTTTATTTCTCAATTTACACCAAGTATACGGACTTTATCCAGGGTAATCAAGCGTTTTTTATTCTTGAATGTAAAGATTGTAAGGAAATCATCAATAGCATGAAATACAGCAGTACCAGTGATGTTTTTGGAAAAGAAAAGGACGAATCTTTTCGTTCAAGTATTGCAGCAATTTATCAAACATACGATGATTTTGATGTTTATCCATCATTAGAAGAGAAAGCAGCAAATTTACTATATTTTATTGTAAAAAATCATTCTTTTGTTGACGGCAACAAAAGAATTGCTGCGGCTATATTTTTGTATTTTTTGGAAAGAAATAATGAATTGATAAAAAATCAAGCAAAAGTAATTGATGATCACACCCTAGTTGCTTTGGTGATCATGATTGCAGAGTCACAACCTCATGAAAAACAAGCAATGATTAATCTGGTTATGACTTTCCTGCTACCAGAAAAATGAACACCATCACGATCGGTGAAGGCAGAATGGTAAATGGCAAACGGCGACAGGACATCACCATCAATTACCGCTTCATCGGAAACCTGATAGAACACGCCAAAGAGGACATCATCTATCTTTCTAGACGATGCCCTCCAAGGCAAAACTACTTAAGTTTTTCAGTCCGCATTACCCCCGTTAAAAGTATGCGGAAATCGTGGCGGAGAAGTGTGTGGAGATTTTGGCGAACTCTCGAATATTAGGCGAATCTGGTGTTAACATGGCAGACTTTTGGTAAAGGCAGAGAAAGCTGATAAAAGTATTTGAAGACAGAGGCCAACCGGTTGGCCATCATAACTGAAGACTTTCGAACAGAATAATCATTACTAAACAAGGCAACAGGCTTGCCAGAGACTAAGATCCACTTAAGCGTCATCCGTCTGGGTGGCGTTTTTGTATATCGCTTATTATTACCAGATCTGACACGAAGCAGAAACCGGACTAAATCAGTTGAAATCAAATTCTTATAAATTTTTGATAAAATGCAAGCATTACAATTGTTTTCCGTAGATAATATATAGTAGATAATATATATACCTTCACATTATTTTTGAGGTAAAGCAACATGGATGACATCAGGATAATCGATCTGTTTTGGCAGCGAGATGAAGAGGCGATCAGGCAGACTGAAATGAAATACGGCAGGCTGTTAATCAGTGTAGCCGATAATATACTAAGAAGCCGTGAGGATGCCAGAGAGTGCCTGAATGATACATATCTGGGTGCATGGGAGGCTATACCTCCAGCAAGGCCTCAGGTGCTGTCAGCTTACTTGTGCCGAATCGCCCGCAACCTTGCGCTGAAGAAGTATGAATATATACACGCAGCTAAAAGAAATCCTATTGTAGCAGTATCTTTTGACGAACTTGAAGCTGTACTGGCTGATAAAGAGACTGAATTGGCAGTTGAAGATAAGTACTCTGATGATCAGCTGGCTGAATGTATCAGGGATTTTCTGGCAACATTGGATGACAGTAGCAGAAATGTGTTTATCAGACGGTACTGGTATTTTGACTCGATCAAAGATATTGTGCATCGATACTGTATTAGCAAAAGCAAAGTTGAGTCGATATTGTTTCGCACCAGAAGGAAGCTGCGAGTCTGGCTGGATGAAAGAGGTTTAGGTTATGAATAGAAATGAAATTAAACGCATGATTGAGCTGATCGATGATCAGAGTATTGCACAAGCAGCAGATTCAGACAATTCTGCGTCTACCGCCAGACGTCCTGCCTGGCAGCGAATATCCTTCGCTGCTGCGGCATTCTGTTTAGTCGTGATCAGTATCTACTTGTTACAATCGATCCTGATAGATCAGCATCAACCGACTGAAAGTGCTAATACAACGCAGCCCGCATCAACCGTTAACGAAACAATAGTAACACCAAAATGGGAAAATATGGCGCATTTTGAAAAGTATTTGGCCGGAGCGATAATAGATGGTATGGAATTCCAGGCTGGAGTCAGCAAGCTTGATTCTACACTGATTGGTAATAAAATGGGACAGTTGGAGATGTCTGGTTACGATGCATATAAGGATACCAGGCATACAATTGATGCCGAATGGTTTTCTGTCCGGAATATCGATCCCGAATGTTTGATAGCGATTCGCTATGAGGGCTATGAAGGCTATTACAGTTTCTACAATTCTTGGTATGAATTTGCGACACTCGCTGATTTGATTGATAAACTAAATCTTGAGAAGAATTTGGTTATAAACAACTCAATCTACAATTACTATTTCACAAACAACGATCCAGAAAACGGACAATTCAGAATAGATGTCTATAAGTTTCCAGATGAACTGATTTATCAAGAAAAAATATGGGATATGCTCTTCGAGATTACTGATCTAGAGAATTTTACAGAAGTTTCAAACGAACAGCTTGGCTGGGAAAAAGTGGGGATCAGTATTGATTATCCGCCATCAGGTCAGAAGAATATTGGAATATCCTTATTTGAGAATGGTTACATGACAACCAATATTCTAGGAACCATGAAGACTTTCAATATTGGTCAGGAAAAGGTCAATCAATTCGTCGACTATATAAAAGCCGAGGGGACAATTTATCAAACTATCGGTCATGATGTGACTGAAGAAACAGTAGAAGAATCCAACGGTGGCGATGAGCCGGCAGAGATTGTAGTTGAATCAACCATGTCATCGGGCGCTCTGCCCGCACACAGTTCGAATATCCACCTGCTGTAATTAGAAAAGAGAGAAAGACGTGAAAATTCTTCATTTGGTCATGCTAGTTGGAATTACGGGTTTGTTATGTTTTTTGTGTATTAGTTGCGCAGATTCTGAGACTAAAACAAGAAGAGAGAGCTTTGTTCATGCTGAAGGCTATTTTCTTGAAACGGATGAAAACTATTTCTTTATTGCTGATGGTGACTCGCCTTTGTTTACCGATAAGGAGTTCATAAAGATTTTCCCTGTCGATGAAACCATTACTTTCGATGGACTAAATAATGGAGATAAAATAGCCATTGATATCGAAACAGTAGGGGATTTAAATCCTCGAGTGATGGACATCCATCAGATCGAATTGGTTGAAGCGGGTGATATTTCAAATATTGATGAGGCAGTCACTTCTCAAATAAATGAACTGGGATTCCATGTAAGCGAATAAAAAGTTTGAAGAGATTTTATCGGAAACCATAACCGGTAATGCCGGAGAAAACGATCCACTTAAGAGTCATCCATCTGGATGACGTTTAGCATATCGAGTATTTCTACCGGAACCAATCCGAATCAGATAGCCAGATTCGATCAGTTGATCAAGCCATTTGCTCGCCGTGCTTCTACCAACTTCCCAGACAGTTTCCAGCTCTTGTCTGGTGACTGATCCTTTTTCCTGTATGATTTCTGCTGCTGCTTCAGCACGTTGATCAAGCAAAGACTTAGAGGTGTCACCATGATCTTTTTCGATTGTTGTTGAAGGAACATCTTCATTTCCATAATTGAGATTTGGTAAAACAATCATAAAGCCTGAAGGTGAGGTTCTGAATTCAATAGTTATACCTTTATCCTTATAGATTTCTGTCATTTTAGGAATACCGGAACCAAAAGCTTCAATTAATTCCAGTCGATAGAAAATGTCTGCCAGGTTCTTGTTTCTTGGCATTGAAAGGCCTAGTAGAAAAGTATCAATCGTTGTGTTCGGCGGCAAACCACCATAAGATGCAATCTCTATTCGATTATCAAAAACTCTGATGTTTGTACTGACATCACGGTCATAATCGCGATGAACAATAGCGTTGATCAGTGCTTCGCGTAAAACGTTTTCCGGATAGTCTCTGCTATCAACTCGGCG
>JAQVJP010000167.1 GCA_028695145.1 Eubacteriales bacterium | reverse complement strand
TGGAACTCGAATTATGCCGGTAGCATCTTCACTGAAAATCGCCCCATAAGCGTCAGAACGCTCGCTGGTGGCAGTATGCCAGATAAGCTTATTGACAGCGCTGTTATAGAGGGTACTATCATTTGTAGTCCGGGCTATCAGCGCGGCATAAGCATATGACGCGATTGATTCCTGATCACTCATAGCATGCCCTTGAATAATATTATAGTTTGAATAAAGTGCAAAATTATTCAGCAATTGATCGTTTATCCAGTACAGTGCCTGATTATCTATAACTCCGGCGGCGGCGAGATTGTTAGCTGTTTTCATTGATTCTTCGCAATCAACTGCTCCGCTATCAGTAGTAAAATTCAAATATCCATCACCATCAGGCCAAACACCGATAGCATACAACGGCATTTGCTGGCTGATCAATCCACCTGACACAGTCATTCGCCAACTCTCATAAATTCGTTCCCAGCCTTCGTCTACTTCGATCAACTGTTTAATTGTCAGCAGATCAAACGATGATAATTTATGAAGTCCATGAACTGGAGCAGCTTCAGGTGTTGGTGTCACTACAGGGATCGGCGTAGGCGTAGCAGCCGGATCCGGCGCCGGTGCTGCAGTTGGTACCGCAACCATCAAATCAGCAGGCAATTCGCCACCGGCAAAAGTTTCCAACAACGTTTCTGACCACTTTTCGATTTCCTGCCACAAATTAATAGAAGGGGTCTTGCTATAAGCAATCATCAGCACCCCTGTATATGCCAGACTGTTTTCCCATAGTTTTTCTTCACTACTAAATATAATCTCAGATCCATCAATTTTTATCTCGCTAACAATATTGGTCTCATCCACAAAAACAGACTCAAAAACATTTTTCCAAGCAAGAAATTCTTCCATTCTGTTCTGCTCTGCCAGATACCTGCCATAGAGAATCTGATCTGAAGCAGATAAAGTATTTGATCGTTCAGCCGCTTTCTCTTCGCTTCTTAAAGGCAATTGATACCATTGAACGAGACCGAAATCTGTCAAGTTCAGTTTGAGAAGCCTCTGCTCGAGCATTTCTATCTGCTCTGAATCAACTGTAAGAGCAGGATTTAATACTTGGCTTTCAATATTCGGCCAGGACCAATCCGGTTCAGGAAGTTTATCACCGGCAAAAAAACCACTGATTTTCAATATTATCAAAATAATAACTGCCACAATTATTAGAATAACTGTTGCCGCTATTGCAATCCGTTTATTTTTAGAATCAGAAACATTAGATGTCATATAATAATACCGCCAAATCAAGTTTATTTCTTACATATCTTAGACGCGATAATTATTGTATTATATCACTAACAGAAAGGAAGCAGGCAAATGCATGAAGGTTCTTGCCTGACGATTGTAATATGAAAACATTTGGTATTGTAACAGAATATAACCCTTTCCACCTTGGACATGAATGGCAGCTTCAAGAAGCGCGAAATATTCTTGGACAAGATTGCGCCGCTGTAGTGGTCATGAGTGGGTCTTTTACCCAGAGGGGCGAACCGGGAATTCTCGATAAATGGGACAGAGCACGTGCAGCTATGGCTTGCGGGGTCAACCTTGTTCTTGAGCTTCCTCATATATATGCGACCGCAAGCGCCGGAAGATTTGCCGAAGGGTCTGTGAAAACGTTAGCTGCCACAGGTATAGTTCAAAATCTCGTTTTCGGTAGTGAAAATGGCAACCTTGCAGATTTACAGGAAATCACAGCAACACTGAGCGAGGACAATAGTGAGTTTCGTTCTCTCTTGAAGACCGGTCTTGATAATGGTTTGTCATGGCCGGCAGCAAGGCAGAAGGCCGCAGAAAGTTTAGTAGGAGCAGACAAGGCCGTACTTCTGGAGAAATCCAATAACATCCTGGCTATAGAGTACTTAAAGGCATTAAGCTTAATTCCGCGCGGAAGAAGACCCAAACCATTAACAATTAAGCGTCAGGGACAAGACTATACTGGTAAATATTTACCAGAAGATACATATTTTGCCAGTGCCAGTGCCATCAGACAGACAATACAGGAAATGGTCAGACTAAGAAACATATCAGCTCATGACAACCATTTTTCCAATGAGTACATGCGTCAAACTTCAGAAGCTGTTGCCAATCTGGCCAAATACATGCCGGCACCATCGCTGGCGATATTAATGCATGCTTATTCCAGCAAAAATAAACTTGTATTACCTGAAGATCTGGCCCCACAGATTATAACCATGTTGCGTGCGAGCGAGCCCGAATTGTTAGATCAATTTGCTTATATGCAGGAAGGGCTCGGACGTCGTTTATCTGAGGCGGCCAGACGTCCAATGATAAATGATCAGGACATTACAAATAGACTACAGACGCTGCTTAGTCAGACTGATACCAGAAGATTCCCGCGAACAAGGATTCAACGTGCCCTTATAGCGATGCTGACACAGCTCAAAGCAGATGACGAAATCATGATATCAGATCCTCAATATATTCGTGTTTTGGCATTTGATAAAAAAGGCAGGCATCTTCTTAAGCTTATGCGTAAATATGCTGAACTTCCGGTAATCACAAGAGCATCAGACTTCCTTGAACATGGTCGAGACAGCATGCTCTGGAAACAAGCGTCATATGATATTCTGGCAACTGATATCAGGTCGCTGGCTTCCGGCGGCAGATGCGGACTTGATTTTGACACTGAAGTAGTAATCGGCTAAAATAGCACAGATTGAAATAGAGAAAGGATGCGATAAGCATATGGCTCAAAATGTCTTCGATACGCTGCAGGAACGCGGTTATCTGGCTCAGGTAACTCATGAAGAAGAGGTTCGGGAACTTCTCGGAAAACCAGGTGCTGTTTTCTATATTGGCTTCGATCCGACAGCAGATAGTCTTCATGTAGGTCATTTTGTCCAAATGATGGTAATGGCACACATGCAGAAGGCCGGACACAAACCTATAGCGCTCTTCGGCGGAGGCACCGGCATGATCGGCGATCCTTCCGGACGCAGTGATATGCGCCAGGTACTAACTGTAGAAACAATTAAACATAATGTAAATCGTTTCAAAGAACAAATGAAAATTCTGATTGACTTCTCCGATGATAAAGCAATCATGGTTGACAACGCTGACTGGCTATTAAATCTTAATTATATTGAGTTTATCAGAGAAATTGGTTCACAATTCTCGGTTAATAGAATGCTGACTGCTGAATGTTATAAACAGAGACTGGAAAAAGGTCTCACCTTCCTGGAATTCAATTACATGCTGCTTCAGGCATTTGATTTCTTGATGCTTTATCGCAAGCATAATTGCCAGCTCCAGCTGGGTGGTGATGATCAATGGTCAAACATACTTGCGGGGGTTGATCTTGTTAGGCGCAAAGACCAGGGGGCATCCTTCGGAATGACCTTCAAACTTCTGACTACAAGTGCCGGTACTAAGATGGGAAAAACAGCTGGTGGAGCTGTATGGCTTGACCCAGAAAAAACTTCGCCATTTGATTTTTACCAATATTGGAGAAATATTGATGATGCTGATGTTGTTAACTGCATGAAGCTTCTTACTTTTATGCCGCTTCAGGAAATAGAAGAATACGGCAAACTTGAAGATTCAGCCATAAATCAGGCCAAGAAGAAGCTTGCCTGGGAAGTAACAGCGATTGTCCACGGTCAGGATGCCGCAAACAGCGCTCGCAAACAAGCTGAGGATTTATTTGAACGCGGCGGTCGTTCCGAGGATATGCCAACAACCGAAATAACACAAGCTAAGCTCGATGAACAGGTTAATATTCTTGACATCATGCATGAGGCAGGGCTTATTCCCTCCAAGGGCGAAGGACGCAGACTTATAAAACAAGGCGGTGTCTATCTCAACGATACCCAGGTAAATGATTTTTCACAAGTTCTTAAATCTGATGATTTCATCAATGGTGAAGCAATTATTCGCAAAGGGAAGAAAGTTTATCATCGTCTCAAAATTATTTAAGCCTTGGTCTTCATCATT
>JAQVJP010000053.1 GCA_028695145.1 Eubacteriales bacterium | reverse complement strand
CTGTTACCATATTATATGTGTCTAAAAAATTTCCTAACTCCATCTTACTCATATTCCTCACTTTCCTTTCTTATTTGCATTTTAAAATTATTTTTTCCACTAAAAAAAGACCATGACGGTCTTGTGACGCTTCTAAGCCACAACCTCAAAATCTATGAAATCATAAGTTCCAAGGTTAAATAATCATTTGCTGTTAATGGGTCGTACATATCAGAATTACACCTATCGATTTCCTCCGAACTAATTGTGATTAATTCGACATCAACTTCCTCTTCAAGTAGATTTAAGACTTCATCGTTAAATACCGACGTGTATTCCGGCTTAATGGTATACGCACCACCACAAATTATTGGATTTTTATTCTCATCAAGCTCCGCATACTTTTTGCATATTTCAATACGCTGCTTTTCAAGGATTTCTGTTTCTTCCTGTAAAAGTTTTATATTCTTTGCAATCGCACGCACCATTTGAAATGGTAACCTTTTATCCTTTAACTGTGTTAATGACTGTAATCTTTGCTGAATATCTTTTAATTTCATCTTCATGCTTGTTCTCCTTCAATGGCATCCTGTGCTTGATAAAATTCTTCTGTAAAAGCAGTAATGTCTTTTTTGATTTGTGCCTTATTTGCTTTATACAACTCTTTATCCTGAATCGTTTGATTAATATTATCGCTATCTTTATCCTGCGAGATTTTTGCATTTAGATATACGACTTGTTTATTAACCCCATTTTCCGAAATGGAAATTGTTCCTGTGAGACTTGTTGATTTTTTTGTTGTTAACATATTGTTCTCCTTTCATTTTAAAAAGCAGACACTCTATTGTGCCTGCTTAAGTTGACTTAACTCATTTTTCAGTTTATAAATTTCATGTTCTAACTCATCAAGTTGTACTTGGTGTAAATCCACAGCACTTGCGATTGCGAACATGTCCCCCCTAGTTTTCTGTATCATGTGTGTGTTGAGAGAGATAAATTCCTCATATGCAAGTGAATACCTATCGGTCATTCCGTTGGTTGTTTCTGGATTCCATTCTGGGTCATTTGTAAAATCATCATAGCAAAATGCAGCAAAGTCCTTATCTGTTAATCCCACAGAGTCCATGGCTTCTTTTACTTCCTGTGCTATAAATCCTGTATGAACTCTGTCGTGGTTATCGTTGTTTCCTATGTTATTTTTCCAACTGTAGGTAACTGGATTAAGTTGGTCAAACAACTTCTCGTACTGGTCTGAATAATTGCTTATGTTTGTTTTTAGTCGTCTGTCAGACGTACTAATGGAACTGTTTGCTGCATATACTCTCGTCCACCTAGAAGATGTGGAACCACAAGTAACTTTATTATCTTTAAGAGCACCTGCATCATTGTAAGCTCGAAAATTTGAACCATCTCCTGATATTCCACACTTTGTATCATCAACGCTAATAGCCCAATGCGTATGCCCTGAATAAGAAGGTCTTTTCCCGTTTTCTCCGTAAAGCCCAAGGTCGTCAATTCCGCCATATAAGTAGTTGCTTTTACTACGTACAGCGAATCCATTTGCATTCATAATAACAGCTGTTTCGTAATCAGATAATTTTATTTGCCATCCATCACTCTCTTTTATACTAAGTTCAATTGCATCATTACTACCTATAAAAGTACAATTTGTCAACGTTGCTCCAGTTGCTGTTAGCTTAGTTGCGTATGCTGTTCCATCATGTCCTACTCGAAATGGAGCAGTCGCACTTGAGTTTTCATCCAGTGCTCCAGCCCAAAATGCCCAGGCTGCATCCTTCTTTCCTAATCCAACGTAATTATTCGCACCGCCAGTTGAATTGTATAACTTATCCGCTGTTACCGTAAAACCACCAATCGTACCGCTAGTAGCAGTTATATCCCCACTGGATGTCAGCTTAAAATTGTCAGAATTAATTACCAGGCGATTGGAATTGAATGTTATCACATCAGCACTTGCGTTTAGTTCCGAAACCAAATCTGCGGAATTAATCTTTAACTCAAGCATTGCCTCGATATTTTCCACTTCGTTTCCCAACGCTGTGTTTGTGGCATACGTACTGCTAACAGATGCTAAAATGCTATTTTTTTCTAATTCTATAGTTGAGTTCATTTCTAGAAATTTATCGTCTATATCCTCTGGGGCTGGTGTCCAGTCTGTGGCTTTGTTACCTTTTTCAATTTTTAGGTTCTTGATATATATGCTACCATTACCGTCCGAATAGTCTGTTCGAAGTTTAATCTCAAACTTTTTATTAACATCATTTACAACTTTTGCGATACCAACACAATGATACGTACCATTGGAAGTCCAAATTCGTTTTGGATATGGGATTGAATTAATTAAAATGTTTTTAGCTGTAGGAAGCCACATGTCGTCTACTTTACCTTGAAGTGAAGTTTTCCATGTGTAACCAGTCTGGGAGTTGAAGTTCTCTAATTTTATATCAAACGAAAACGCAAACTCATCTCCAACTTTTGCATCGTCTGGCAATACGAAATCGGCAATATGTTGTCCTCTATCCTCGCCTGTAGTCGGAGTGTATACTAAGCCCCAGTCTCCAAAAGTTCCAGTTAATAAGTTTCTTCCACCAATCTCCATATTATCAACGGTGTCCTTTGCATCATTTGCCGTATTGTTTGCGGCAAGTGCTTTGTTATATGCGGTTTTTGCCGCTTCATACGAGCTGGACTTTGATACATCGGAATATTCAAATGTATCATCCGAATATGTCGTTTTACAAGTTGTATATAGCGTGTTTGTGCTTCCTTCTGTATAGGTTGGCTCTGTCGTTGTCCAGCCAGTTGGGGTATTCGCTGTTGGCTTTGAAGGAGCACTTGCCGTGGAGGATTGCAACTTATAGTACCAGGTTGTACTATTTATATCCACCAAGTTCCAAATGGTTATTGTCGCACTCGCTTTGACAGCCATAATTTAATCCTCTAAATTGCAGCTATAAGGTGCTACATTATCAACACCAGATGCCTCCACGGTTATAGTTTTGGAAGTAGCTACTGGCGTACTTACTCCAGCTTTATACCACTTTATCGAACCCAATGACCCACAGACACCTGCATCTGTGATACTTTGTTCTACTCCACCTTTAAATACATGAGCAGTTAATACAGTGGAACCAGAACTGTTCTTAAACACCGTTCCATTGGATGGAGAAATAGTAACGTTAATTGCATCTTTACCAGCATCTCCCGGATTTCCTTTTGGTCCAGTGGCTCCCATCATACCTACTGCATAAGATGTTGATGTTGTATTATCTGTATAAGTAATAACTGTTTTTGTCCATAAATATTGACTTGCGGAAACTGTTGGAATGCTGCTACTCCATGTTCCTGTTGGTGCTGTAGTACCGCTTGCACCAGATTGATATGTGATTGTTGTTGATTTTACTCCATTACCAGTAGCTCCTGTATTTCCTTTCTCGCCTGTAGCCCCCATCATACCTACTGCATAAGAAGTAGATGTGGTGTTATCTGTATAAGTAATAACAGTTTTCGTCCATAAATACTGACTGGCAGAAACAGTAGGAATACTACTTCCCCATGTTCCTGTTGGTGCTGTAGTACCGCTTGCACCAGATTGATATGTGATTGTTGTTGATTTAATACCTTTTCCAGTGGCACCAGTGGCTCCTGTATTTCCGGTGGAACCTTGTTTTGCTACTGCGAACGAAAACTTTTTATTAACTGTAATTCCATCTACCGTAACTGGAATGGTTGCTTCGCAAGCTGTTGAAATAGTTGCCGTGGTTGTAAATGTGATTGTTACCGCATTTGTTCCACTACCGGTAACTGCTGCACTAATTCCGCTTGGACAAATAATACTAGCTGCTGTAACCCCTACTTTTGAACATTGATTTGTTCCGCAGTAAGCTACCGCCTGTGTACTACAGCTTGCTCCTGATGTAACACCTCCAGTTCCTCCTACGAACGTATATGCCTCGGATGTTAATATTACCGAATATGCGTCAGTTACGTCTACGATTGTTATTTGATCTGATGCTTTAATTGCCATTTTGATTTTCCTCCCTAATCCATTAAATTACATAAAAAATCCACTTTTGCATTGAAGTCTTCCGGCGTCAACGTAAAAGTGAATCCATTGTTTCCTATTCTATTGTCGCTAGATGAAATCACTCCAAATGATTCATCATCTAGGCTCTTCCAATACCATTCTAAATAGTAGTTAAATCCTAGTGTCTCTCTTAATTCTTGTATATTTGTGATTCGTTCTGAACCATAATAAATGGTAACAGATAACACTGTGGATATTGCATTGTTCTTAAATACCGTCCCACGTGATGATACTACTCGTAAGAGTATGGCATCCTGTCCTGACTCCCCCTCCTCCCCCTTTATCCTTGTCCATTTATATATTTCTGGTCTTGATATATCTGCCTCTAAAACTATTTGGTTTTCTGCGATTCCCATATAATATTTGCCATCAGAATTTAACGATATTCCGCTTCCGAATTTATCATCTGCATATGCAATCCACGTATAGAAAGGTCTTTTTTTTGCCTCTATTGCAAATTGTGCAGATAAAGCCTCTACTTTTTCACTCACCCCGCTTTCTTTAATCAAATAATCTCCAAGAGTTACGGTATTTTTGTGATCAACAACACTCTTTTCTAGCTTTAAAATTCTTGCAGATAAATATAATTCTCCCATATCATCAATTATATTAACTGTATCTCCAATTTTTATACTATCCGTAAATTCTGTAATTTCTGCTTCATAATTAACCTCAGCATTACATACCTTTTTTAAAGAATCAGTTGCTTGTTTGCACAATTCTTCTTGACTTACCGTATCGTATGTGAACATCTTTACAATGTGTCCTTCATACCCATCTAGCTTATTTGGCTCATTGGACCATGCATATCTTCCCCATCTTTCAACGGCATTTCTGCTCTTTAGATAATGTCCATCCACATAAAAATCTCCATCATCATATTTATATCCGTCTAATGTCGTTGGAATATCTGTTCCATCTTGAGACGCCCCTGTACAAAGATAGCAAGTTGCAAGATTCGCAACTGTTTTCTTGACGGTTATTTTATCAATTTCCTTATTAAGTCTTAACTGAACACCATTGTCTTTTCCTCGTTGTTTATAAAAGTTCACATACTTATGTGTAACCATCATGTCTTTAATGGAAAAACTAAAAGATAATTCACACTCAAATTGCCCGGCAATATACAATAGTCTCTCTGTTGCAGTTTCTTCACTTCTTCCGGATAGTTTTAATTTTTTCTCTGTACATTCATTAATTCCAATTTCAAATCCGCTGTCTGTTAAGCAAGTCTCTGCATACTCTTTTAGAAAATATTCCTTATCCGCTTCGTATTCTTTTAACACCTCATTTAACAAGTCAAGACCTGCATCTTCTGCATATATGTAAATATCCTGATTATCAGTATTTATCTCAGTCTCAATGATGGTATAAATCTCATGTTCATCCTCGTTGTTTCTAAGAATATAGTTTCCTGTTTCTGTATATTGCTCTGCTCTTTTTTTCGTTTCTCTTGTAAATGGAATCCGGCAACTAAACGTTGCGACCCCCGTTTCAACATCTTCTGTTTTTACATCTTCCTTTATCCTGATTCCAGACGGCAAGCTCGTTGAGGCTTGCCCTAAGACTTCCATTTTACGATTTGCAAAATACACAATCATAAAAACACCTCCCGGTAACGCAATTTAAACGATGGAACATATGCAGCATCCATCCATTCAGAATAACTGGAGCCAATCTGATTCGTTCCAGGCTTCAAAAAGAAATCTTCCCAATCGTTTCCTAATGCTCCTAAGTCCGGACGTTCTAAGTCATTTAGCTTCACAGCACCAGATGCACAATCAGCTATCAATATATCGTTTGCATTAAATTTATTTTGAATATCATGATATTCGGTTCTAATCGTTTCAATGGTTTCTGTTACTGTTTTTTGATAATTTTTTACAAGCTTCATCCAGTAAAGACCATTATATTCCAAGGATGGATACGTTCCTTTTCCCGAAAACATAACTGTTACTTTATTCACCGACTTTGATTTTATCGCACTAACTGTATATGTCTGCTTAATTCCACCAACATTAAAAGAAATTTTATCTCCTGTTTTGGTAATGCTAGAAGATTTGACAGTGGTGATTGCAGTTATCTTTTTCTTTTTATCTGCACTCCGATTAGCTCCAAAATACTTGTTATGGTACGATAAATCCAAATATGATTCTTTCATTACCTTTCCATTCACTATCATTCGATACTGACCTTTTGTGCCTTCATCATTCTTAAATATATCAATCCCGGCAATAATAGTGCCGCTAGCGTCGGATAGAATCATCTGAAACGCCCCACGTTGTTTCTTATCTGATTTCGCACTTCCACAACACATTTTCTGGCTGTAAGTAAATTGAAAGTCGGTTGCAGCTTCACTAAATGTATACGTTGCTGTTGGTCCATGATATCTTGCCCCAGAACCAAAATTACTTCCTGTTAAATAATAAGTATCTTTATCTGTTGTTCCGTAGGAATGCTTTGCTACAAGACTTCCAGTTTTCACAGCATCTTTATAAACCACCCCACCATTCTTACTGTATTTTGAACTTAAGGAACTCCAAGCATTTGTTTTAACGTAGTTATGGTTAAGGAGAACGCTTGTTGTAGGTACTAAATATGTATTTGTATTTTTGTCTACTACTTGTATTGCTTCCTCTGGCAGTTCCTCTGGATTTCCAAATTGGAGAATCTTTTCTTCATCATTAAAAAACGCTACATAACCGCAACGTCCATTATTGTTTTCTTCCCCGCTTTCATCCACATAAAAATCTGCCTCAATCATTGGATAGGCTGGAAATGTTCCATTATAATTTATTACAAATGCAGAACTGTCACCAACACTTGGAGCAACTTCATATTCTTCTACAGAATATTTAAAAGGATCTAAACACGTAAATTCTATTTCCCCCTTTACTGCATTTCTTCCTGGTTCAATCTCCCCAATCGATGAAGTTGTTCCTATGAAAAATTTATCCTGCTCGTCTGCAAAAATAAGCTCTGCATTCTCTACATCTAAAACGCTGGCTAACTTATTAAACGCTTCTCTAAACGCACTGGCCGAATCTGTAATCAATTGATAATAAACCGTGATTGTTCTTGCTGGATACCTTCTGCTATTTAATTTAGATCCATTACTGCATCCAACTTCATATGTATTTAATTCCGGGGAGAGTGCTTCTCTCCCCGAAACCTGTAATGTTCTATAACCTGCTATTTGGTTTTCAATATAATCTCCATTTAACCTTAAAGCTTCAGATGGCAAAGAAGATTCTTGAATCTCTGTTACATCTATAAAGTCATACATAATATCTTCTTACACCCTCCCTCTTTTTCTATCTTCTCTTTTTTGCCGCTTGTTAAGTTCTGCCTCTGTATATGGAGCTGTAACTTTCGCTATTTCTTTACCCTCTAGCTCCACAGGAACAACAATTGTATATTGAGCACTACTGTAATAATCATAAGCACTGCTTAATTCTCCGCCTACATCTCCGGCGAAAGAAAGATTCGGATTAGTTGGAATCTCAATGATTTGATTCATAATATCTGCGATTCCACTTTTCATAGATGCGATTCCATTTATCAATCCTTGCCCGGCATATTTACCAAGACTTGCAAGCACCCTAGATGGTGAATGGATTTTAAGTTTTCCCTTTACCGATTTTGTCAGTATACTTGCAAGGTCATTAGCTGCTTTCTTAAGTGCCTTTTTAGAACTCTTACTTGTCAATCCATTGATAAATCCAGCGGTTGCATTTTTTCCGATACTGTTCATCTGATTCTGCAATTTTTTCAATTCACTGGTAACGGCTTTGCTGTAATCTTTATCAAGTTGTGTTATATATGGCTGATAATATTTGTTTGATACGCTTTTTGATGTATCAATAAATTTTGTATAATCTTTTCCGTATTTCTTTAGCCATGAATCTCCTTTCTTTAAAAGTTCATTTGTATAGGCTAATGCACTTGCTGTATCCATATCTTGTATATCAGACATTAGATTATATGGTAATGATTTTTTTAGGCTCTCCATGTTCTTTCCTAACGCTTCAACTTGCTTCGTTTGAGCTGTGAAATCTTTAAGTGCTATAAATCCATAAGAATCTGTAGAATACAAACTTCCATAATCAGACAACTTACTCAAATATTTATCTCGATCACTAATAATCTTGTCATATTTCTCTTGATATTTCTTTCCAAGAGCTGTGAGTGCCTTGTCTGTGGCGGATATGGCACTATTTCCCTGTGCCTTAATTGTTTTACTTATGTCGGACTTCAATATCTTTCCTACTTGTGTATATGCCTTCTTTAACTTTGGATTTTTTTTCTGTAGATTCTTTATTCCTTTATCCACAGTCTTATTTAAGCTCTTCGTTGTGCTGCTTACTTTGCTTTCTATAGAAGACTTATATTTATCTACAGCACTACTTGCTGCATCCTCGTATTTTCTTGAATTTGTTGCTTTTCGCATTGTTGCAAGTGCTTTGCTTGCTAGGCTTTTACTTGCACTAGTTACTTCTTTTATTCCACTTCGGATTCCAAGACCCAGCCCAATAGCTATGTATCGACCAAGTGCCTTAGTCATTCTTGACGGAGAATGAATCTTTGCTTTCGCACGAATTGCTTTATCTGCCGCTGCAACCATACGTGATGCTGCAGATTCAATTTGTCCCAGACACGAACTCATACCAGAAGCAAAGCCTTGGCTTATGTAAGCACCTGCACTTCTTGCTGCACTTTGTCCAGATCTTAGTTTTGTTGCTACGCTTTTTGATGCCTTTGTTGCTATACCAGAAGCCCTTGACAGACCTGATTTCATACTATTGGTAAATGATGTGCCTATTTTACTCCCAGCACTTTTTGCACTATTAGCAACTCCATTCATCGAAGATTTTATTTTACTCATCGATGAGGCTACCTTACTTCCAAGAGAGCTAAATCCAGCCCCTGCAGCATTTACGGCGGATACAATTCCTTTTAATCCACTTGCCGCTTGCGATACCCCACTGCCATACTTCGATATTTTGCTTAAACCTATGGACACTGCTCCCAATGATTTTGCAATTGCACCCAAAGATAATCCAGCAATGGTCTTAATACCGTTTGCTACACTTAAAAAACCTTCTCCAGCATTTTTTGCTGACGTACCAACAGATTCAATTACTTTTGCAACGGAATCAAGAACCTTTGAAAACCCGTTTCCGATAGCATCAACCACTTTTGTAATTCCATCTGTCAATTTTGTAAATGAATCTCCAATTGTTGTAATAATTTGAGTTATCGTATCTCCTGCTGTTTTTATAACTGTAACCAACGTAGTTCCAATTGCATTTACAATAGTTGTCACAGCTATTGTAATTGCCATTGCTATCTGCGAAACCGTTATTCCAAGCTGAGCAATGAATGATGTTAATGAATTAACCAAAATAGAGGCAAGAGCCATTCCTGCCCCAATCATAAGAACAGCCGCACCCAATGCTAGAAACCCAACAGCTCCAGCTGTTAGTGCTGGACCTAGTGCAGCTGCCAACACCATTAGAACACCAATCGCAACTACCATTCCAAGCATACAGGCAACTGCTAATGTACCTCCCTTTGATAATGAAACAGCTGCTTGTGCCATTATATAAAATCCTGCACTTATCATAAGAACAGCTCCGCCTAATGCTAGAAATCCAGTCGCACTCGCACTTAAAGCTGGTCCTACTGATTGTGCTACTTTCATTAAAACCCCTAATGCAACTATCATTCCAAACATAACTCCAATAGCCACGGGACCGGCTTCGGCAAGTTTTATCGCAGCATCTGATAAAATCCAAAATCCAGCACTGATTAGTACAACTGCACCGCCAAGTGCCAACATTGCCGTTGCTATACTTGTAAACTTTTTGGGACTACCTTTCATTGAGCTTAGCGCCTTGGTCATTCCAATACCTAATCCTACCAATGCACCAACCATTGCAACCATTACGCCGATAGCTAAAGGACCAGCTTCGGCAAGTGCGATACTAGCTCCTGCCATAATTCCAAATCCTGCTGCTATCATACCAACTCCTACACCAAGCATCATAAATGATTTTGCCGAGGCTAGAATCTTCTTTGAACTTGCCGCACTTGATTTACCTACGGCTTTTTCTCCTGCTGCTACCCCAAATAGTTTTGCCGCAAGTACAGCAATTCCTTTTCCAGCAAGCGAAGCAATTGATTTTGCAAAAGAAGCCACAGGACCTACAAATGACTTAACTACCTTAAACATCTTGAATGCAAAGGCCATCTTAAGCAAGTTAGGGATCACCTTGGCTATTGTATCTGAATTGTTTTCACAAAATCCCGCAAACTTTTCTAACGACTTTGTAATTCCATCTACAATTGTTTTAAATCCACTCACAGATTTCGCAGAGCCAAAAGAACCATTCATCTTCGATATACTGCTACCTATCGAACTGATTGCCGAACCGAAAGCTTTCCCTACTTTTACAGCATCTGTTTGTAGTACGCTCCAATATTTCCCCACTTTACTTCCAAAAGAAGCTAAATTCTTTGCTAATGAATTTCCATCAATTTTACTAACAGAATCTACTATTTTCCCAATACAACTAACCGCCGTTCCAGAAGCAACTTCAAAAACAGGTCCAAGTTTATTTGCGGCTGTTTCGGACAATCCATCTAAAGCCTCATCTACAGATTTGTATTGCATTGCCATTTTTGTAAAACTATCATTTGTTCCTACCTTTGAAACAGCTTCAAAGAAATCCTCTGTCTTCACTTTGCCGTCCTGAACATTTTTAACAAGATCCTTTGTTGACATTCCCATTTCTTTTGCTACCGCTGACACTCCAGCTGGCGTTTGCTCCATCATAAGTTTAAAATCCTGCCATGCAACTTTAGGCTTTGCAGCCATTTGAGTTGCCTGCGTTGACAATGTCTTCATTGCCTGTGTAGGGTTCTCCGCGGCCGCTGCCAATCCGCCGAAACCTTTTACAAGGCTTGTGGTATTCTTGGTTCCAACTGCATCTAATTGACCAAATGTACTTGCCATATCAGATGCACTATAAATAGTCTTCTCTGCAAAATCTTGCAATTCTTTCTTTGTTGCCTTGATTTCTTTTTTGGAGTGTCCGTCCATTTCCATATTTCCCTGGAACGTTTTCCATGCTTTCCCGGCACTATTCATATCTCCAACCAATGAGCTTATTCCAGTTCCAACCGCAGACACCGCCTTATTTCCAATGGCCATAAACGCACCAAAACCAATGCCACTCTTTAACTTAGATCCAAGGGAGTTTGCAGCTCTTCCAGCGGCTTTCATTCCTGCTGTAAATCCTTCATCTCTCGCAGATAAAACTGCCTCAAGACTATATGTTTCTGCCATTATTTCTCCCTCCTTTTCATCACTTCTTTGACTTTGCTGAATTTATCTTCCGTTTTTCCTGTAGCTCTTCTAATCTCAGAATCATAATCATAGAATTTTTTAAATGTTGAATAAAACGGTCGCTCTTTGTTTTTTCCTGAACGCTTCTTTGATCGCACTCTAAAATTCAAAAATGCTTGTAGATGATTCCTGTAATCTTTATCAATCTCTCGAAGCTTCATAGCCTCTGCCATTATTTCAAATTGTGCAAGCGTCATTTTATCGACCTGGTCAAAATCAGTAAAACCAAAATACCGAAAACAAGTTATTGCCATTTCCCGGTATACTTCTTCAAAATCTTCTACATTGTTTCCTTCTCTTTCTCTGCTGCCTCCTTCGCTTTCTGCTCCTCGACTGCTTTCTTCAAGTTTGCAGTCTCTTTCTTTGTAACATTCGCATTCTCTAAGAAACCCACTACAGTTTCGAACAGGTCATCAATATCAGTCTCATCATCCTCAACATAAGCGTCTAGCTCTTTCTGCTCCAGACGTGGTACAAATCCTTTGTTGGCCACTCTAAGAGTTTGGCAAAGTGCTTCCACATCTCCGTCAATCACCTCGGCGATGGTATATCTCATTCCAATATGTTTCTTTTTCCCCGGAACTCCATCCACAGGGATTTCAACTGTCTTGTTAAGTTCTCTTAAAAATCCTAATCCAAAATTAAATTGATAAGTTGTATCTTTTATTGTTAATTCAAACATTTATTTCTCCTCCTAAGCTCCTGTTTTAGCTGTGTCAACGAATGTGTATGCTGTTTCTTGCTGTTCACTTGTTACTGTTACGTCTCCGTCAATTCCATCTCCGTTAATACCAAACGTTAGTGAAACTTCGACAAATTCATCTGCATTTGCATTTTTTTCGATTTCTGTTAAATATCCTTGAAAATATTTACCCTTAAATTTATTGGATCCTGTTGATGGTTCTGCAAGGTTTGCTTCCCAAATCTCCACGATTTCATCATCATCAAGTGCTTTTTCCAAATCGTCAACTAAGCTATCTCCCTTTCTCAAAAGTGATGTGGCACTGATTTCTACCTCTGCCGCTCCTGGTGTTCGGATAGAGCCATCTTTTGTCGCTGTGGAATCAGCATCCTTTGATTTAGTTCTACTGTTCTCTGTAGTAAATGCCAAAGTGGTTCCGCTTGTGGTTGCTTCCTTTGACTTAATTCGATAAAGATACACTAATTTCTTTCCCTGTACTGCTTCATTTGCAAATAATTGTAATAACATAATTACCTCCTAATTAAATTTAAATTCTACATTCAATACGCCGTGTAATAACGGCTGTTTCGTTGTTGTGTCTGGTAAAATTTGCTGATTTACATGAAGCAAATCCCAACCAAAGTTCTTCGTTTCTTCCAGCCCATAACAGATAGATTTAACATCTAATAAGATTCCAGAAACAGTTCCCCTTCTCTTCGGATTATTGTGCCAAACATGAATTGTCTGAAACACATTTCCAAATGTCGTTGTTTTGTTTCTATCATCTACCTGCTGTGAATCTGCGAGATAAATAAATGGATATGACGCATCCTCTCCAGGAAGGAAAGAATCATAAACGTCATACCCTTTTTCTTTTAACTGCACATATAATGCAGTAAATAATTCTTGCTGCGGATCCATACCATCACCCCATTAATTTTTTCAAGTCGTCTTTGAACTGACCTTTTTGGTCATTAAATGCAGGTCTAAGATATGGCTGATTCTCCATAAACCTTGTTCCATACTCAACATAAGGCGCATAGTCAGCTGATGGTGCTATTCTTGCTTCCATTCCTCCGTCTTCTATAGTAATACCAATACTTCTCTTTAGATTGCTTGAAGCAACTGGAGCATATTCCTGAGCTTTTGTTTGTAATTGAGAACCATGGTGCCTTACAACCTTTTTTACATCTCCTAAATCACAATTTTTCTTTAACTTTCTTTGAATATCTTCCAGCCCATTAATTTTAAAACCAGACATTACATCACCTCCGATACTATTAATGTCTCTTTGACTTTTAGTTTCCTGATGTAATCAGCCTTGTAAAGTTTATTTCCAATTCGTATCCGGTCAAAAATATTTTGATAATGGTTTTGTAATTGGATACTCAAACTTCCCTGCACTAGTTTTCCATAAACCACCTGCAGCATATCTGCCCCTGTGTCCATTACGGATGCATATTTTTGTGTCTCATCAACAGATTCATCTAAATAATCTCCTGTTTCTTCGTTATAGGCACCTTGCGAAACCTTTTGAAAAAAGACAGGTGTGTCATATCTCATAGAAATCTCACCCTACCCTTTCTCACATCTTTCTGCGAGTCAATAAACGCTTGTATTTCGTCCATAAATCCGTTGAAATCACTTTCTCCAAACGATGCACTCTCTCCTTCTACAGTATGAGATGTGATTCCCTCAGAGCCTATACGATTGAAACGAATCAAAGCCACCTCAACAATGATATGATTCATCGCCTCTGGTGGCTCAATTCCTCCAAGTAGCATCTTTAATCGTTCCTTCACAGAATCTAATATGAAATTCAACCTATCATCTTGCGAAACATCATCTTTCATGTCCAGCATCAATTTTAAATTCTCAAGCATAGACAATCACCTCATTCCTGCTTTACCTCTTCGATAAGTGGTTCTTTTTGTGCATTTTCACTTCCTTCAAGCTCACTAATCCTGTTAATGTCTGCTTTGATTCCGTGTCTCGGATAAACATCTCCAACATTGTATTGATGGTAGAGTTTCCCAGATTTTGTACTTTTAGAATCATTTAAATCGGAAAAGCCCTTGATGACTTTATACATAAATTACTCCTATCTTACAGCGCAACCAAATCAACGGATGCAACTGCTTTATAATTTCCATCAGATTCAACAATTGTGATATGTTGGTCTTTAGTTGCTGCAATTTCTGATTTTCCATCCCATTTTGTCCATGTCTTCACATCAGTACCATAAGTCACTGTTGCAGCACTTGTTCCTACTTTGTATTTATAAACATTATTTACTGCTGATAAAGGTTGAATATCAACTACTGTTTTTCCGGTTTCAGAACCTTTATTTGCACTCGCTTCCAATGTTCCAAGTGTTTGAGCATCAGAGCTTCCAACTGTGATATATGCAATGGCATCTAAGTATTCACAAAATAATCTTACTCCCATAATTGCAAACATGTCAGAGATTGCTCTTGTATAAGTTCCCTCGATATGGAATCCTAACACTCCTGTAGTTGAATCTGTTGTATAAGACAATCCAGCCTTTACAAATTCTGAATCCCCTGGATCAACATAATATCCAACAATATTGTTAAGGGGTGTTGCAACAACTGTGTTCTCTGGAATTTCCGTTGTGACAAACACAACATCAGCCCCTAAGAAATTAGTCATATAGTTCATACCAAAGGCAGTTTGTAGTGTAATATCTGCCGCTCCAAGATATTTATAAACATCCAAGGTATTAAGGAACAATGCAGTACCTGTCGCTGTTCTGTGCATTTTTTGAAATTTAGATTTTACTTTTCCAATCGCCATTGCAACTGCCATCTGCCATGTAGATTCATGCCCTACCAAAGAACCGCTCTTAAGCATAGTATAAAACTTGTCCATGACTGTATTTTGTAAATCAGACTTAAACTCTTCATCTGTTGCAGCAACAGCATTTTCATACCCCTTTTCTGCAATTGCCTCAACAGACACTGCTTTTCTGTATTTGTCAATTTTGATAGAGTCAAATACCTTTTCTTCAACCTTGTACTGAGACAAAGGAATCTCGTCTCCTTCTGATACTGAGCCATCTTTTAGTGTTCCTGTTACAGTCTTTGTTTTTAATACAGAGCCATTTTCCTTCTTAATCATACGGACAATTCCCATAACATCAAGCAATGCCTGAATATTTTTTCCGAAAGACGTAACAAAATCAATTTCTCTCGCCCTTGTTTGAATTTGTGCAGAACCTGTTAATCCTTCTGGTGCTGCAAAAAGTTGTAATTTCAAATTTCTTCCTTTATTCATTTTAATCTCCTTCTTTACTGAAATAGTTTTAGATTCTCTGCAATCTTTTCCTGTCTTTCCATAGGGTCCTTAATTGCAAGAATCTGTTCTTTTGTCATTGTTGTTTCTCCGCCCGTCTTTGGTGGATTTCCCTTTAGCTTCTCAGCCACGGCTTCTTTGATTGCATTTTTGAACATCGAAGCAAAAGATGATACAGAATCTTTCGTATTCTCCGCACTGTCTGACACCAAGTGCATAAGAAGCTCATCTGGAATTGAAATTCCCTCATCTGAAAGCATCTTTCTTGCTGTAGAGCTCATCGAATTTCTAGTTTTCTCTTTCTCTGCATCTTCAAGCTGTTTCTTTAGTTTGCTGATTTCGTAATCCTTTTTCTCGTCTTTCGTCATTTTGGCAAGTCGCTCTGCTTCGGTTAGCTTATCATCGGTTAATGCTTTCCATTTCTTCTTTTCATTTGACACCGCTGTTGTTATCGCTTTTTGAACACGTCTGTCAAACTCTGCCTGATTACCTTCTTGATTCAGAAAATCTTCAAACGATACAGGACCTTCTTGATTGTTATTGCTATCAGCTCCATCGCCATTGCCTTGAGATGTGTTGTCTCCATCTGCCCCGGCGCCATCGTCTCCTTCTGCGAATAACTGTAAATATAATTTCTTTTTTCTCATTGCTCTCCCTTTCCGCCCCAGCTCGTTCTTTGCCCAAGCCATTGCATTTAGCATTTAGTTTTACATCTTTTCGGATATGACTAGTTACTATATCATCCGAACATGATTCGGATAATCGTTGGATACCATGGATATTCCAACAAAAAAAGAATCTACCAAAGTTTTTGACTTCTCTGATAAATCCTTGTATTCTATATCAGCCCTTCCAGGGGATATACTATAATGTATTTTGTCCTCGGTTAAATCCTTGATAGAATTTATCAAGGCTATTGCCAAGGTACTAACTGCCGCACAAACAATGTCTTGTCCTCTTGGTGCATAGTTTGCATGACCAGATACTGTAATTCCATCCTTTCGAATACTTATCTCAATCACAATGCCTTGCCCTCCTTAAACATATCTGGATTGTCTCGAATTAACATATATAATGCACTACCAAGTTTTTCAATCTGTTTCTCCTCAAGTTCTATATTAAATATGTCGTCCATGCCATAAAGTAACTCATGAACAAGAGTTGCTCTCTGTTGTTCTTCTGAACTTCCAGTATTAAGAAGAATTTTTTCATCAACATACTGAATGTGTCCGTACAAATCAATAGCTCCATCATGCAAATTATCTACGAAGTCTATTGTATAGGTTTTGTATAAAATATTTACTTTTTCTGGTATTATCATTATCATTCCTCCTAAAATAAGCATAATAAAACCACTGATTATAAGTCAGTGGCATGTATCGTTATTTATAATGCTTTTAAAATTGTATCCAGGGCAACTTCAAATCCCTTTCCTAAAAACTGCCTTGATTTCACCATTCTGCTATTCTTTTGTCCTCGGTTAAATCCTTGATAGAATTTATCAAGGCTATTGCCAAGGTACTAACTGCCGCACAAACAATGTCTTGTCCTCTTGGTGCATAGTTTGCATGACCAGATACTGTAATTCCATCCTTTCGAATACTTATCTCAATCACAATGCCTTGCCCTCCTTAAACATATCTGGATTGTCTCGAATTAACATATATAATGCACTACCAAGTTTTTCAATCTGTTTCTCCTCAAGTTCTATATTAAATATGTCGTCCATGCCATAAAGTAACTCATGAACAAGAGTTGCTCTCTGTTGTTCTTCTGAACTTCCAGTATTAAGAAGAATTTTTTCATCAACATACTGAATGTGTCCGTACAAATCAATAGCTCCATCATGCAAATTATCTACGAAGTCTATTGTATAGGTTTTGTATAAAATATTTACTTTTTCTGGTATTATCATTATCATTCCTCCTAAAATAAGCATAATAAAACCACTGATTATAAGTCAGTGGCATGTATCGTTATTTATAATGCTTTTAAAATTGTATCCAGGGCAACTTCAAATCCCTTTCCTAAAAACTGCCTTGATTTCACCATTCTGCTATTCTCTTCTA
>JAQVJP010000002.1 GCA_028695145.1 Eubacteriales bacterium | reverse complement strand
AATAAAACCAGTCCCTACACAGGTGCATCTGAATTATTGTCAGATTTGCATGAGGCGGGCTATAAACTGGCAGTGTTATCCAATAAGCCGGATGATTTTACCCGCGAGATGACCACGCATTACTTTGATCCGGAGAAGTTTGATTTGATATTCGGTAAACGTGAGGAGTGGCCGCTTAAACCTGATCCTCAGCTGGCGCTGCACATCTGCCAACAGTTAAGTATTGATCCACAGCAGACAGTTATGATTGGTGACTCCGGTTCAGACATGGAGACCGCCGTCAGAGCAGGTTTTCAAGCTTATGGTGTTCTTTGGGGTTTCCGAGGACAGGATGAGCTGCTCAGTTTTGGCGCGGACAAGCTGTTCACAGATGTTACTGAACTTAGAAACTATCTGTTGCAAAATTAAACTCAGAATTAAACTCATATACTAAAAATACCGGCAAAAGTTCAGGCCTGTGGTATTTCCGGAGGATGATGCGATGTCTCAGCGAGAAGCAGATACTGCTGAAGTAAAAAAAACAGCACAAATAAACGAGAAAAAATTTGGTAAATGGACAGCAAGGCTGCTAAAATTTGCTTGGCTGCCGCTTGCTCTGCTGCTTATGGCTCTGCAACGTTTGCTCGCGCTGAATCCCCAATTAGCCGAAAATCTACATACAGGTGGTATCTTCTATGTTCTGTCATGGCCTTTGCTGCGAATCAGTTCATTGGTACCTTTCTCCCTTACGGAACTACTGGTGGTTGTGGTGCTGCCGTTGACTATTGTTTTCCTGGCTGTACGTGCCATATTTAAAATCATAAAAAATCGCCAGGATAGACTGAAGCGTTTTTTCAACGGATTAAATCGTGTTGCTTGGGTTTTGACTATTTTTTTACTGGTATTCATGTTGATGCATGGTTTTAATTATTCACGACTTCCTGCGGCTGAGATTTTCAATCTTCCGGTTCAAGACCGCCCTGCCGATGATTTGGCGGCAACCGCTAACTGGCTGACTAAGGAAGCTGCCTTGCTACGTGAAAATCTATCTGAAGATGAGCACGGTGTCTTCGTTTTATCAGGAAGTATAAAAGAGACCATGCTTGATGTAAATGCTGCTTATGATTCTGCTGAGGTTGACTGGCCTGCATTGCGTGGTCACAGTATACGTCCAAAAGGAGTATTGCTATCACATTACTGGTCATATACTGGGATAACCGGAGTATATAATCCTTTTTTGGTGGAAGCCAATGTTAATATTGATCAACCGGCTTATTCACTGCCGGATACAATTGCTCATGAGGTTGCGCATACCCGAGGCTTCGCGCGTGAAGATGAAGCTAATTTTGTTGCCTTTTTGACCGGAATGTATTCCCAAAACTCAGATTACAGATATTCAGTAATGCTTGATACCTGGATACGTATCACCAATAGACTTTATACAGCTGACAAAGAAGCATATGAACAGGTAGCATCAGGTCTTACTGATGCCATGCGCCGGGATCTTACCGCGGGCAGTCTATACTGGAAACAATTTGAAGGTCCTGTACAGGAGGTTTCTGATCAGGCAAATAATTTCTATCTGCAGGCTAATATGCAGAGTGATGGTGTTGCCAGTTATGGTAGAATGATTGATCTTGTGTTGGCCTGGTTTGAAGTTAAACAATCATGATTTTCTTGGCCAGGAGGACACTTAATGCCGGTTATTAATACATATGGTTATAATTATATTGAAGGTGCTGCCGAAATGCTGCGCCTGTTTTATGGATATGCAAATCAAGTCTCAGAGAACAGGGCAGAAGCTAATTCTGACACGATTATAATAAATAGCCGGGTGATTGAACTAAATGATGCTCAAGCAGATAAGATTATTGTTGAGACAGATTGTACCGGTTTGAATTCTGTTCGGACTGAAGTAAAGAGAGAAAAATTTCGCAGAGAAATCAAGCGGCAGCTTTACTGCCAACTTGAGCTTCTTACTGATATACATTTCCCGTGGGGATCCCTGACAGGTGTCAGACCAACTCAGATAATTTTTGAGAGTTTCGTGCTGTGTGAATACGACAACAGCAAAACTATAGATTATCTGACAGATTACTGGAGATTGTCCCCGGCAAAAGCTGAACTTGGACTAATAACGGCTATTGCTGAGCAGGGGATAATGAGCAAGCTTGATAAAAATGATCTCTTTGTATATGCCGGCGTTCCTTTTTGCCCGGGGCGTTGTTCATACTGCAGTTTTATTTCACGTGATGCGTTTAGACAGGCGGACTGGCTTGAGCCATATGCTGATACAGTTGTTCTGGAAGCGAAACTTGTTTTTGAACAGATAAAGAGACCTGTAAGTGCTCTGTATCTGGGCGGAGGTACACCGACAAGTTTGCCGGATGGAGCTTTTGCCAGGTTGCTTGAAGGTTTAGTTAGATATGTTCCGCTCAAACAAGGAGCAGAATGGACGGTAGAAGCCGGAAGACCTGATACTATCAGTAAAACTAAACTTGATCTGATTAGACAAGCCGGAGCAAATCGAATCTGTATTAATCCACAGACCATGAATGACGAAACACTAAGAAGAATCAGAAGAAACCACACTGCCGCTCAGACCGTTGAAGCTTATGAAATGGCCAGAGAGGCTGGTTTCAGCCATATTAATATGGATCTAATCGCCGGCCTTCCCGGTGAATCGCCTGAGCAGCTGCTTAGATCACTCAATGAGCTTCTAATGTTGGGGCCGGAGAGTATTACTATCCATACTCTTGCTCTAAAAAGAAGCTCGCATCTGCAGGAGCAGTCGCAGGAAGCGGTTCGTCTTCTGCATCTGCCACAGGCTGAACTATCTGCTGCGATTGCAGAAGCCGGCAGCAGACTGCGTGAAAACGATTTTTATCCATACTATCTTTATCGGCAAAAAGAAGTCGCAGGCGGCCTTGAAAATACTGGTTTTGCCAGACCGGGACAGGCCTGTGTATATAATGTAGCTATGATGAGTGATCGATTTGATGTAATAGGTCTTGGTAGTGGGGCGATCAGCAAAAGGGTTGATGGAACCAGGGTTAGGAGAAGCCCCAACAGTAAGGATCTGCTGAATTATCAACAACGTATTGAAGAGCTTGCACGTCGGAAAATAGATTTGTTCAACTTATAATGTAAATGCTCGACCCGGTTGAAGTAAAATTGTTGGAGACATTTAGTTTTTGCTGTTAAGCTCTATTATTGTCAGTTCAGGTATGTTGAAGAGGCGGGCGTGAATGACAACGCTGCCCAGACCGCTGCTGACTATAAGATCAGTATCAGACTCGGCAAATGGTTTATATTGGCCGCGCACAAATTCTTCTCCCTGATAAACTTTCATCAAAGGATGACCGAACAAAGTTATCTGACCGTTGTGTGAGTGTCCGGATACAATCAGATCAAGATCGGTTTTTCTATCGGAATCTTCGTATATTGGCAGATAATCCGGCTGATGCATAAGCATAATTCGATATAGAGTACTCTCATCGGCTTGATCATCAGTTGTTTCAGAAACTATCCCACTTGATTTCGCAGGCTGCATGAGTGTCTCTTCAAGGTCAGGCTTCCCGAAATAGCTCTCATCAAGTCCGCCAATCCAAACTCCATCTACCATCACTGCTTGATTTATCAGCACTGTGAAACCTGCTTGTTCGAGCCATGATATTGCCGCTTCAAGTTCTGCTTTGAGACGATTATCGTGATTGCCGATAACTGCGTATTTACCATATTCTGCTTCAAGTCTGGACAGCTCGGTTACGATTTCACGTGCGAACTCATCGTCCTCGATGGGTGTAGAACTGTCAACGAGATCACCACCAAAAAAAATAATATCAGGATTCTCGCTCATCAATTTATCAACTGCTTTTCTCAGACGTTCGCTGCCGTAGCCTGGTCCTGAGTGGATATCTGTTATGAACCCAATGCGACGTCCAGCCCAATTTTGCGGCAGCTGATCCGACTCAACTTGATAATTTTTTATCATAAGCAGTCCAGGCTCAATTTGAAATGCCCAAATTAACACTGCTGCCGCGGCAACCAATAAAAAGAAGCAGGCTAATAAGAAAACGCGAAGTTTATTCTTTTTACGATGTTTAGTTACTCTTTGCATGTAATAATCATCATCAAATAATCCGTTAGTGTCAAGTAAACTCTATCTTACATGGAAGCTTGACAAGCAGACCGATAAGACCATATAATTTACTCTGTTTATATAACAGTTAAAACTGGTAAAAGCTATGACCGGAACAGTAGACTGTCAGGAAGTTGCAGCGAGTGTGGGGTTGGTGTGAGCCACATAACATAATGACAAGTTGAATATCATCCGCGAGCTGTTTGGGCGAACGAGCGACATTATTTGTCGTTTATAGTAGTTTGAACCGGAATAGACGGCATTTGGCTGACGTCTCCCCCGTTAGAGGAAACGAGATAATTGCTTGATCATAGCTGAGAGAGCAGTTGTGTACGGGTGGTACCGCGCTAACTGGCGCCCCGTTTTACGGGGTGCTTTTTTAATTTTATGAGGAGGCTGACAATGTACAAAAAAGTATCCACAGACATGAGCTTCGTGCAAAGAGAAAAAGAAATACTGGATTTTTGGAAGCAGGAAAATATCTTCCAAAAATCAATTGATGCCAGAGAAAACGGCGAGACATTTACCTTCTATGATGGTCCGCCGACGGCAAATGGCAAACCACATATAGGTCACATTCTGACCAGAGTTATCAAGGACATCATCCCGCGTTATAAAACCATGAAAGGTTACCATGTACTGCGTAAGGCCGGCTGGGATACTCATGGCCTTCCGGTTGAACTTGAAGTAGAGAAGATGCTTGGTATTGACGGTAAGAAGGAAATCGAAGCCTATGGTGTCGAGCCTTTCATTAAACAGTGCAAAGAGAGTGTCTGGAAATATAAACAGGAATGGGAACAAATGTCCGATCGTGTTGGTTTCTGGGCTGATATGGACGATCCTTATGTTACTTATGACAATAATTATATAGAGTCAGAGTGGTGGGCATTGAAAAAAATCTGGGACAAAGGTTTGCTGTACAAAGGCCACAAAATTGTTCCATATTGTCCGCGTTGCGGTACCGCGCTATCATCACATGAGGTTGCGCAGGGCTATCAGGATGTTAAAGAAAATTCGGTATATGTGAGGTTCAAGGTTGTAGGTGAAGATGATACTTACCTTGCGGCCTGGACAACAACTCCATGGACTCTGCCATCAAATGTTTCTCTCTGCGTTAATCCTAATGAAGATTATGTGCTGGTTTCAGTACATCAGGATGTAGATGGAAGCGAAAAAGAAGTTAGGTATTATCTTGCCGAAGCGCTTGTGCCGACTGTTCTTGGTGAGCATTTCCATGTTCTTGCCAAGATGTCCGGACGTGATCTTGTGGGCAAAGAATATGAACCTTTGCTGCCATATGCCGGAAAAACTGTAGCTGCTTCCGGCAAGAAGGCATTCTTCGTTACTGCAGATACTTATGTCACGCTAAGTGATGGTACAGGTATAGTACATATTGCTCCGGCTTTTGGTGAAGATGACGCCAGAGTTGGACGCAACAATGATTTGCCTTTTGTTCAGCTGGTACGCGAAGATGGTACGATGCCTGAAGATGTAACTGATTTTGCCGGAGTTTTTTGCAAAGAAGCCGACGCTGGTATCACTCGCAAGCTCAAGGAAGAAGGCAAATTAATTCGCAAAGTTCCTTATGAACACAGTTATCCTTTTTGCTGGCGCTGCGACACAGCATTGATTTATTATGCCCGTGATACTTGGTTTATCAATATGACCAGTTTGCGCGAGAATTTGTTGAAAAACAATTCTACTGTCAACTGGATTCCTGAAACTATTGGCTCAGGACGTTTTGGCAACTTCCTGGACAACGTTGTTGACTGGGGTATTTCCAGAGAACGCTATTGGGGCACTCCGCTGCCGATTTGGGAATGTGGTTGTGGACATCGGCACGCCATCGGCAGTATAGAAGAACTTAAACAACTGTCGGATGATTGTCCGGATGAGATTGAGCTGCACAAACCCTATATTGATCAGGTTCATATCCGCTGCAGTGAGTGTGGTGGCCAGATGAAGCGTGTCAGCGAAGTTATCGACTGTTGGTTTGATTCCGGCTCGATGCCTTTTGCCCAGTGGCATTATCCATTTGAGAACAAAGAAATTTTCGAAGAGAATTTCCCTGCCGATTTTATTTCGGAAGCACTTGATCAGACCAGAGGCTGGTTCTATACGCTGATGGCTATCGGAACGCTGATATTTGACAAGTCACCATATGAGAATGTAATTGTTCTCGGCCTGGTCCAGGACAAGAATGGCCAGAAAATGTCTAAGCATAAGGGCAATGTTGTTGATCCCTGGGAAGTGCTCGACAAACAGGGTGCCGATGCTGTGCGCTGGTATTTCTATACTAACAGTGCTCCCTGGCTGCCTTCCCGTTTTTATGCTGATGCCGTAAGTGAGGCTCAGCGTAAATTCATGGGAACCTTGTGGAATACATATGCTTTTTATGTATTGTACGCAAATATTGATGGTTTTAACCCCACAAAATACGAATTGAAAACAGATGCGCTGTGCGTTATGGATCGCTGGATTCTAAGTCGACTCAATTCACTTGTTGACTCAGTTGATCATCAGCTTGAGAAATATGAGATTACTTCATCAGCAAGGGCGATACAGCAGTTTACAGATGATCTCTCCAATTGGTATGTACGCCGTGGTCGTGAGCGTTATTGGCAGTCAGATATGAATCAGGACAAAATTGACGCATATATGACTCTTTATACTGTACTTGAAACTCTTACGAGACTCAGTGCTGTTTATATTCCGTTTATGGCTGACGCTATTTACCGCAATCTCGTGCTTAGCCATGACAATCAGCGACCTGGGAGTGTACACCTGTGTGACTTCCCAACAGCTGATTTGAGTCTGGTGGATAAGGAACTTGAACGCAATATGGATGAGGTTCTAAGGCTGGTTGTTATGGGACGTGCAGCCAGAAACACCTCAGCAATCAAAAATCGTCAGCCCCTGGCCAGAATGCTTGTTGTCTCCAAGCATCAGCTGCCTGCCGAGTTCCAGCAGCTTGTACGAGAGGAACTTAATGTCAGAGCAATTGAGTATACTGATGATCAGACATCACTACAGGATTATAGTTTCAAACCTCAGCTGAAAACACTTGGCAAGAGACTTGGCAAGCTTATTCCGAAAGTTAGTGCTGTGCTTGCTGAATTGCCCGGACAGGAAACTATACGTATACTCAGAGAAAATGGCAAACTGAATCTATCTGTTGAAGGACAGAAAATTGAGCTGGCTGAAGAAGATTTGCTGATAGAAACAATACAGGCTGAAGGACTGGCTGCGGAGAGTGATAGAGATGTCACTGTAGCATTGGATACCAAGCTGACGCCGGAGCTTATAGAGGATGGTTTTGTACGCGAAATCATCAGCAAAGTTCAGACTATGAGAAAAGAAAGCGGCTTCGAGGTCATGGACCGTATAATTCTTTCGCTTGGTAATCAGGAAGTGCTGACACCTGTAGTTCAGAAGCATAGAGCTTATATCTGTGATGAAGTTCTGGCTGATGAGCTGATACAGCTTGCAGAGGGTGCTGACGCCAAAGAATGGGACATCAACGGCGAGAAATTGAAAATAGCAGTTCGCAAGGTTTGAGTAATGAGAACCTGCGGCTGGTTAGAGGAGTCTAATTAATGCGATTGAATTTTAACTGGAGCCGTGTGGCTCTGTTGTCGGTGCCGTACACCGGCATGAGCCTGCAAACAAATGGCTTTGATATAATGTACAATGTTGTATTCATATTAATGTCAGTATTAGTATTGATGATTTCACTTTCGTTTCATGAACGGTCTCACGCTTGGTCTGCTTATAAACTGGGCGATGATACTGCTGCTTTGCAAGGCAGACTATCGATGAATCCTTTGAGACATCTTGATCCAATTGGATCATTAGTATTCTTGGTAACTTCGGTAATGAGTGGCGGAAGAGGTATAGGATGGGCTAAGCCTGTACAAATAAATCCTGCTCGTTTTTCGCGCAGCAAAACTATAAAACAGGGAATAATGATAACCAGCTTGGCAGGACCGATGTCCAATGTTGTTCTTTCGTTTCTAAGCTTAGGACTGCTATATATTGTGTTTATATTATATGAGTTAATTGGTGTTCAATATAATTTAGTTGCGTTAATGTTGCCATTGTTTTGCTATATGATGTTTTTTGCAAATGCTTCATTAGCAATTTTTAACTTGTTGCCAATACCACCGCTTGACGGATACAAAATATTTGGCTCAATGTTGCCTGATAAGATATATTACAAGATTATGGGATATGAGCGCTATATAGGCATGGTATTTTTAATGTTAGTACTTTTCGGGCGTGGTGTTTTATCAAGGGTATTAAGTTTTCTTTTATTTCCGTTCAACTTTTTGTTTTTTTATTTGCTTGGAGATTTTGAATGGTTTAAGGTGTTATTAATACTATTTAGTGCCTGATTTGAGTATTCGTTGAATGACATTTATTGATTGAACCGGGGGAAGAGAAATGAGTAAGAAAATTGTACTTAGCGGAGCAAGACCAACAGGAGCTATTCATCTGGGTAATTATTTCGGAGCTCTGCATAACTGGGTGAATCTACAGGATAAATATGACTGCTACTTCTTCATCGCCGACTGGCATGCTCTGACTACCGGTTATGCTGATACGGAGAGTCTGCGTGAGCATACTGTAAGTCTGATGGCAGATTTTATCGCTTGTGGACTCGATCCTGATAAATCTGTAATATTTCTGCAGTCACAGGTGCCGGAACATGCGGAATTATTTTTACTGTTTTCCATGAATATCCCGCTATCCTGGCTTGAACGCTGTCCTACGTACAAGGATCAGCTTAATCAGCTTAAGGAGAAGGATATTACCACTTATGGTTTCCTGGGCTACCCTTGTTTACAGGCTGCTGATATTCTGATGTATCTGGCTGATTATGTGCCGGTAGGCGAGGATCAGCTGCCGCATCTTGAACTGACCAGAGAGATAGCCAGACGCTTCAACCATTTATATGGCAAAACCTTCCCGGAACCGCAGCCACTGTTGACCGAGGCAAAAGTTCTCCCAGGTACTGATGGCCGCAAGATGTCCAAGAGCTATGACAATACGATTGCTTTTGCCGATACGCCGGAGGAAGTTCGTAAAAAAGTCATGAACATGGTAACCGATCCGGCAAGAATCCGTAAAACCGATCCGGGACATCCAGAGGTTTGCTCAGTTTATTCTTTTCACAAGGTTTTTTCTGAGGCGGAATATGAGGAAATTGGCAGAGCCTGCCGTGCAGGTGAAATCGGGTGCGTTCAGTGTAAAAAGAAATTAGCTGAAAAACTGGCGGAATTCCATACGCCAATCCATGAAAAAAGAACAAAATTGCTCGAGGATCCGGCCAAGCTTGAGGAGTTAATCAATAAGGGATCGGCAAAAGCACGTGAGATTGCCGTCGAAACGATGAAACAGGTGCGAGCGGCTGTTAAAATCGGTTTGGAACATGCAGAGTGAGTATCAACAATCTGAAATGTCCGCACATGGTGGATCTGCGCCGGTTCTGACGCTTGAGCCTTTTGAGGGTCCGCTGGATTTGTTATGTCATCTAATAGAAAAAAACAAAATAGATATTTATGATATTCCGATAGACCGGATCACAGACCAGTATCTGGAATATCTTGAAAAGATGCAGGCGATTGATATGGAGGTAACAAGTGAGTTTCTCTTGATGGCGGCGACGCTGCTCCATATCAAATCGCGTATGCTGCTGCCGAACAAGCGTGCGCTTCTTGCTGAGGAGGGAGATGATCCTCGTGAGGATCTGGTTCTCAAACTTCTGGCATATAGACGCTGCAAAACAATCGCTTCAGATCTCAAGGATAGGTATGAGCTATACTCCGGATGTATAAGTAAACCGCCAGAATCGCCATCTTCTCTGGGAATTGATACCGTGACCGGAAATACTCCCGTTCATCGTGATTTGTTTTTTGCCGCGATTAGACATCTGGCAAAACAAAATGAAATCAGATTTGCCGATATCAGCGGACGTGTAAGTCATATTCTGAAACGGGAAAAAGTTTCTCTGCGCGACAAAATGCTGCAGATTCTACAGCGAGCGATTGACAAAACACGAGTATTCTTCCATGAGATATTTCCCGCCGGACGCAGCAGCCGTACAGAACAGGTCACTGGATTTCTGGCTGTGCTTGAACTATTAAAGCAAAACAGAATTATCGTAAAACAGGACAGACCTTTTGACGCGATGATGATTGAGCCTGACCCGCAATGGAATGATGAAGAGGCTATAGTTTCGCTGGAGGATCCGGAGGATCTTGATGAAATTGAGTCAGAAGAAGGAGAAGCAGATCATGAACAATGAAGTAAACCTGAAAAATGATAATGGCGATACTGACATTGAAATGACTGCTCCTGATGAGAGCGAACTTCTATTACAGCAGGAGAGTGCTGCTGATTTCGCTCATGCTGAAGAATCAATTCCGGAAATAGAGCCTGATGATCAACAGGCTGCGATTGAGACTCTGCTCTTCGCCGCTGGCGATCCTTTATCATTTGATAAGATCCGACAGATAACCGGTATTGATAAACAGAGATTAACATTAGTTTTGCAGGATATGGCTGATCGCTATTTAAGGGATCGCAGTCGCGGGATTATGCTCAGACAAGCTGATGGCAAATATTCATTGGCTACCAAACCAGGTTTTTTTGATGTTATAGCCCGGTTGTATCAGCCAAGACACCGTCCTCCTCTGTCGCAAGCCGCATATGAAACATTGGCTATTATCGCCTACAACCAGCCTGTTACCAGAGCACAGGTTGAAGCGGTACGTGGTGTCAACAGTGACAGCATCATCAGTAGATTGCTTGAACGCAATTTGATTTATGAGGCTGGTACTCTTGATGCTCCCGGCAGACCATCTTTGTTTGCGACTACTGAACAATTTCTGCTTGATGTCGGCCTTGCATCTGTTGATTCGCTGCCGCCAATGGAAATGCTAATGTATGGGACTCTGAGAGACCTTGAGGAATCATTACAGGAGGCATCCGGCAGCAGAATAGATAATCAGATGACTATTGACCAGCTTGTAGAAACAGCTCTTGGCATAAATGAAGATGTAACAAGCGATGAAGACGTAACAAGTGATGACAAGTAAAATTTATTTTATATGCAAGGTTGAACTATTGCCTTGCATAAATTATAATCGTAAAAGGCGGGATATGGACTGAGTTCTCCCGTTATATGAGTATAAGCCAAAGGATTTGCTCCTTTAGATGATGAGGTGAAAAGAATGGGATCTCGAGAGAAAATGACCGAGTACGTGGAGAAGAGAGCCTCTCTGGATGCCGCTGAGGCAGCTGATAAGGCCTGTCGCAGACGGATACAGATGCTTCTTGATGACGCCAGTTTCGTCGAACTGGACTCGCTGGCAGAATCCCGCGGCCTGGCCTTCGGCTTTGAACGGCCCAAAGTCGCTGGAGATGGCGTTGTAACAGGATATGGTACTATTAATGGCCGTCTGGTTTATGTCGCCGCACAGGATCCGTCCGTATACGGTGGATCAATTGGTCAGATGCACGCAGTGAAAATCAGCAAAGCTGTCCAAATGGCCGTTGCTGCCAATGTGCCTTTTATTGGGCTCTATGAAACAGGCGGTTCAAGAATTGAGGAAGGAATTGTCGGGCTGGAAGCTCTCGGTGGATTAATTGCCGATTTGACTGACGCGTCCGGTGAAATTCCTCTACTTGCCGGTGTCTTCGGATCATGCGCAGGTGGTGCCGCTTTGCTGGCAGGCGCAAGTGATTTTGTACTTATGACAGATGAGAAAGCCGGTATATCGATGAATGGTCCTCTCGTTATATCAGCTGTTGAAAATAAAGGCACGGATAATGCTGCTTCTGTCGGCAATGCTGCTGTTCATACCGAGAAGACAGGTCTGGCAGCATTTAAGGCTGCTGATGAGGCTGAGTTGATTGGTACGATGAAGGCACTGTTCAATTATTTGCCTGATTGTGCTGATGGTTTTACAATGCCAGCGGCAGCTACAGACGACGCAAATAGAACAGATACCGCTCTTGATGATCTGGCAGCAGGTCTTGATCAGGGATATCAAGTGCGCGATGTGATCGCAAGTGTTCTCGATCAGGGCAGCATGCTGGAAACATACAGTGCTTTTGCCACTGGCATGGTCACGGCTTTTGGTAGTCTCGATGGTTCAACTGTCGGTGTTGTTGCCAATGCAGCTAACCGCATTGATGCTGACATGGCGGCAAAAGCGATCAGAATGGTTGAGTTCTGTGATGCTTTCTCCATACCTTTGATAACAATAACTGATTCAGAAGGCTATGTTATCAGCCAACAGGCTGAGGAAGATGGTCTCGTAATCGCTGCTTCAAACCTTATGCGTTCATTCCAGCAGGCAACTATGCCCCGTATAGGTCTGATAATTGGTAAGGCTTACGGTACAGCTTACCTGACCATGAACAGCAAGAGCAGTGGCGCTGATGTTGTATATGCCTGGCCAACTGCGGAGATTGCCGCTTTATCATCAGATACTGCCGCGCATATCGTGTATCGCAAAGAAATTGCCGCATCTACAGACCCGGCGACCGCTCGCCAGACTTTTGTCGACAAGTATGCGTCGGAAGTGGCCAGCCCTTATGTTGCTGCCGGTCTTGCTCATGTAGACGAAGTTATACAGCCAGCTGCTACCCGCCCGCGTTTGATCAGTGCTCTTAATATGCTGACTGCCGCATACTAATCTGGATGGAGGATACAATAATGAAGAAATTTTCGATAAAAGTTAATGGTGTTGCATATGATGTCGAGGTGGAGGAGACAGGTTCTGTTTCCGCCCCTGCTACTTCAGTTCCGGCTGCTGCTCCGGCACCTGCCGCAGCACCGGCTGCCGCCCCGGCTCCAGCTGCCGCCCCTGCCGCTGCTCCTGCTTCAACCGGTGCTGCCGGCTCTGAGAGCGTTAAGGCTCCGATGCCGGGTACCATCCTGAGCATCAACGTCGCTGTTGGTGATGCTGTTAAGAAGGGTCAAGTGCTTCTGGTGCTTGAAGCCATGAAAATGGAAAATGAAATCGTATCTCCGGTCGACGGTACAGTTGCCAGTGTAAACACTTCCAAGGGCAGCTCAGTTAATGCCGGCGATCTGCTGGTAAGCCTGAACTGATTATTCTCCTAAGCGATGATTGGTCATCGAAGGAAAATATTCAGATCAAACCTGCAAGGAGGATTCCCAAATGGTAAAAATTACTGAAACAATTCTACGTGACGCGCATCAATCACTTGCTGCGACACGTATGACTACAGATGATATGATTCCCGTACTCGGCCTGCTCGATAAGGCTGGATACAACGCTCTCGAATGTTGGGGTGGTGCGACTTTTGATTCCACTATCCGCTTTCTAAACGAAGATCCCTGGGATCGTCTGCGTAAGATCCGCAAAGCCTGCCACAATAGTAAGCTGCAGATGCTTCTGCGTGGTCAGAATCTGCTTGGATACAAGCATTATGCTGACGATGTTGTTGATTATTTTGTCCAGAAATCAATTGCCAATGGTATTGATATCATCAGAATTTTTGATGCTCTTAATGATTTCCGTAATATCGAGAGAGCGATGAAAGCTACTGTTCGTGAGGGCGGTCATGCTCAGGGCTGTATAGCTTATACAACCAGTCCTTTCCATTCGATTGAGCAGTTTGCCAAAGACGCCAAACGTCTTGAAGATATGGGCGCTAATTCTGTATGTATCAAGGATATGGCCGGTTTGCTGCTGCCTTATCAGGCTTATGAACTGGTAAAAGCTCTCAAAGAGACACTTAAGATTCCTGTAGAGCTGCATACACATTATACCAGTGGTGTAGGATCCATGACTTATATCAAGGCCATTGAAGCCGGATGTGACATTGTCGATACTGCTCTCAGCCCGCTGGCTATGGGTACATCACAGCCGCCGACAGAGCCACTGGTAGCTACTCTTGCCGGCACAGAATATGATACTGGCATGGATCTTGATCAGTTGACTGAGATTTCAGCACATTTCAGTGGTGTTAGAGAACGCTGGATCGCCAGCGGCCTGATCAGCCCGAAAATGCTCGGTGTTGACGTTAACGCTCTGAAGTATCAAGTTCCCGGTGGTATGCTTTCAAATCTGGTTTCACAGCTCAAGCAGGCCGGCAAAGAAGACCAACTGCTTGATGTTTTACAGGAAGTACCGCGTGTGCGTGAAGACTTCGGTTATCCGCCGCTTGTTACTCCTTCGTCTCAGATTGTCGGTACTCAGGCTGTTATGAATGTAGTTACAGGTGAGCGCTACAAGATGGTTCCGAAGGAATCAAAAGATGTTGTTATGGGTAAATACGGCAAAACTCCAGCTCCGATGGATCCTGAGTTTGTCAAGAAAATTCTTAAGGGCGATGAGCAGGTTACCTGCCGTCCGGCTGATCTGCTTGAACCTGAGCTCGATAAAATCAGAGCTGAGGCTGCTGAGTGGGTTGAGCAGGAAGAGGATGTACTTACATACGGCATGTTCCCTCAGGTCGCGGAGAAATACTTCCGCTGGCGTAGAGCTCAACGTCATCACGTTGATGAGTCTGCCGGCAGCGTAGAAGAAGCTTATCAACCTGTTTGATTTGCCTGACTGCTGAAATTGCATTAAAATAGTGTTGCACTTATTGTTTGACCAGCTTTCTTATTGAAGAGGGCTGGTCATTCAGCAGATATACGAAATGTAGTATTCTGCTAAAAGAGATACTGAGTTTTCAGCATAAACCTGATAAACTTATCTAAACATTGAAATGGAGAAGGTAAGGCCATGTATTCAACCAGCAACAGTCTGATGAATAGAATCAGTCAGCAGATGTCTTCTATGAGCAAGGGGCAGAAGTCAATTGCTTCGTTTATCCTCAATCATTATGAGCAGGCAGCGTATCTGACTGCGGCGAGAATCGGCGAAGAAGCCGGTGTAAGTGAATCGACAGTTGTTAGATTTGCTATGGAACTTGGGTTTGAAGGCTATCCTCATTTCCAGAAGGAGTTGCAGGAAGAACTCAAAGTAAGATTAACCTCCGCTCAGCGGATGAAAGCTTCGTTCAAGCTGGCAGGCCGGGAAGATATTCTTGGTGCTGTGTTGCAATCAGATATTGAGAAACTACGCAGAACATCTGACAAACTTGATCGCGAACAGTTTAATCAGGCTGTTGATGCCATATTATCTGCCAGAAGAATCTATATTCTCGGTGTCCGCAGCGCCGCTCCTCTGGCTTCATTTCTTGGTTTTTATTTTAATTTGATTTTTGATAACATCAGATTAGTGCATACAACAAGCGTCAGCGAGATGTTTGAACAGATTCTGCCGGTAGGCAAAGGTGATGTAGTTGTAGCAATAAGTTTCCCCAGATATTCTAAGAGAACAATCAAGGCTATGACATACGCCAGATCCACTGGCGCTACTGTTGTCGCGATCACAGATAAAGCAGAATCGCCGGTTTCGGAAAATTCTGACATCAGCCTGCTTGCTCCAAGTGATATGATGTCTTTTGTCGACAGCCTTGTCGCTCCACTAAGTGTTATTAATGCTCTTATCGCGGCAATTGGCTTCAAACGACAAGAACATGTTATTGAAACACTGGAGAAACTTGAGCATATCTGGGATGAATATGATGTTTATGACAAAGGCGATATCAACGCTCAGGAGGATATACTAAAATGAACGATCATATTCCTGCCGGCAGTAAACGTGCGGCTACAGCAGCTATCAGAATGGCCTTGACAGAGAGCCGCGAGCAGGAATATGAAATTCGTGATTCGCTTGCCAATGAAGGTATCAGAGCAGCTGCCGTTGATTTTGGTGGCGAATTCATTTCTTCTGTTTCCAGAATGATAGAACGCGCCGTAGTTGCGGCTAAACGTGAGGGCTTGATCAGTTCCACTCATGCCGAAGAGGGTGCTGTGGCTGGTGCGGCCAGAGAAGCGCTGTCACAGATCATGAACAAGGCTATCGGCTTGAATGTTGGGGGGAAAATCGGTATTGCCCGCTATGATGATCATGTTGGTGTCTGTATTTATTTCGGAATAGGCTTACTGCATTTGAATGAAATAGCCATAGGGCTTGGACACAGAGTATTTTGAAAGGATCAATGAGTTATGTTTGCTATCGCACTCGACGGACCTGCCGGCGCCGGTAAAAGTACCATCGCTCGAAAAGTGGCAGAACATTACAACATATTATATCTGGATACTGGCGCTATGTATCGGGCAATGGGTTGGAAAGCTGTAAACAGTGACGTTTCACTGCGCGATGACAAAGCTGTAGAAGAAATGTTATGTAAAACCAAACTTGATGTTCGCTTCTTGCATGGCAGTCAGCATGTCTATATTGATGATCAAGATGTCAGCGATCTGATCAGAACACCTGAAATGTCAAAAGCCGCATCTGATATTAGTGCTCTAAAATGTGTAAGACTGCATCTGGTTACTCTGCAGCGGCAATTGGCAAAGACGCAGCCTCTTGTAATTGATGGCCGCGATATCGGCACATATGTTCTGCCAAACGCTCCCTGGAAGTTTTTTCTGACTGCGTCAACAGAGGAGAGGGCACAGAGAAGATTGTTGCAGCTCAGAGCCTCAGGTGATAATAAAACATCCCTTGAAGAAGTCATCGAGGATATTAATTATCGTGACAAACAGGACAGTAGCCGTGAGATAGCTCCGCTACGTCAGGCTGATGACGCGATAGTTGTTGATACAACCCATTTAACAATCTCTCAGGTTATAGATACAATTACTAAAAAAATTGGTATTTTGCCGCACGAGATCTCTGAGAAATATAATAAGCAAGATAGTAGCGGAGCACAGAACAGATGAGCACTAAGAAAAAGAAGAAAACTATTCCGAGAATTGAAGGCGATAAAAAATTTCGAGCTTTGTTAAAAGGATTCTTCTGGCTTGTTGGAAGAATTTTTTATCGGTTTTCTTTTGCCGGTATTGAAAATGTTCCGCCTGAAGGAGCGTTTATACTGGCAGCCAACCATACAAGTATTGTAGATATTATCGCTATTCACACAAAATTGAAACGCTGGCTGCACTGGGTTGCCAAGAAAGAACTTTTTGACGCGCCCGTTGTCGGTTTTGTTATGCCCAGAATGGGCGCTATACCTGTTGACCGTGACAGAGTTGATTTGACCGCGGCAAGGGGTATTTTTTCCATCTTACAGGCAGGCCGTCCTGTTGCTATGTTTCCACAGGGCACAAGGCTTAAACAGGAGGATATAAATCGTGTACCTCCGAAATCTGGGATAGCTCATTTCGCCGTTAAGACTAATGCTTTGATTTTGCCGGTAGCGATCGAAGGTCGGTTCAGATTATTCAGAAAGACCAAAATAATTATTGGTGAACCATTTCGTCTTGATGCTGATATCAGAAAAAAATATAATCAACAGGAATTATTGGAAATGACGGTTGAAGTCATGAGCAGAATTTATGCGCTTACGAGCTTCGAGTACAAGCCTGAGTACAATGTTACGGTAGAACGGGAATAATTGTATATTCTAAGTATTGAAATGATCTTTAGTTTAAGTATTGGAGTAATACAATGAAAATTATCGAAGCGAAATCATCCAGTTTTTGTTTTGGGGTCAGAAACGCTGTTAACAAGGCCTATGACTTAATAAATGAACAGAGCCAGGTAGTCTCAAAAAATGTAGCATCAGATGATGAAGCCACACTAGATAGAAAAACATATATGCTTGGTGAGCTTATTCACAATCAGACTGTGATTACTGAATTAAATCAGGGCGGAATGATCACAGTAAATAGTATAGATGAAATACCTGCCGGCAGTCGCGTTATGATTAGAGCGCACGGCGTTCCTCCTGAGATTATTAGTGATCTTAAGGCAAAAGACTGCGAGGTTGTTGATTGTACCTGTCCCTTTGTTACCAAAATTCATAAATTGGCTCTGGAAGCTGTTCAGAAGGGGAACAAGGTATTAATAGCAGGTTCGTCAAGTCACCCTGAAGTCATTGGAATAATGGGTGAGGCACCTGGCAAGTGTGAAGTAATTGAAACACCTGACCAGGCAAAAAAGATGACTTTTGACGATGAAAAATACGTTTTGTTATCGCAAACTACATATTCTGTGAAGAAATTTCAGGAAATTTGTGATATTTTGAAAAATAAAATTGCAAAATTTGAGATTTTTGATACAATATGTATTACGACTGAAAATAGACAAAATGAAGCTGAGAAGATTGCTTCGGATGTTGACGTGATGCTGGTAATCGGCAGCAAGGGCAGTTCGAACACTATGAAGCTTTTTGATGTTTGTAAGAGTCGATGTGGTGAGACGTATTTGATAGAGCAACCGAATGACGTCCTGAAGGTTATGAGTAATCGACAACTGAGGGATTTGACCGTCGGAGTGACAGCAGGTGCATCTACGCCAGAACGCATAATCAGGGAGGTTATCCAAGCAATGACTGAGAACGAGGTTTTTGAAAACCAGCAGGAGCAAGTTGATGTTAGTTTTTCTGACTTTATCGACAGCATTCCACAACTTAAGAGAGGCGCTACCGTTAAAGGTGTGATCGTCAGATATGACAGCGACTACGTTTATGTGGATGTACGTGATAAGTCAGAAGGAAGGATTCCTCGCCATGAGTTTGACGGCGATCCGGATTTTGATTTGGATCAGGCAATTCAGGAGCATACTGAAATTGACGTATATGTTCGCAGTATCCGCAATTCAGACATGGGCAAAGAAATTTTGCTATCTAAAGCAAGAGTTGACTTTGGCAAGTATAAGGCGCTGATTGAAGAAGCCTATCAGAATAAAGAGCCTGTAACCGTCAAGGTAATCAATACTGTAAAAGATGGTGTGATTGCGACTTATGGCGGTGTAGATATCTATATCCACAGAACACAGCTTGAAATGAGTATGGTAAATGATCTTGAACCATACAAGGGACAGACTCTGGAAATAATGATCACACAGTATGATCCCGATAAGAAGAGACTGCGTGTATCCGGTTCAAGGCGTGCGCTGCTGAGCGCACTGCGCCGTGAGAAGGCAGAAGAGGTCTGGGCATCAATTGAAGTTGGTAAAGAGTACAATGGAATTGTACGCAGCTTGACAGATTTTGGCGCTTTTGTTGATATCGGTGGTGTTGATGGTTTAGTACATGTCAGCGAGCTTTCATGGAATCGCATTCGCCATCCATCAGAAGTTGTTAACGTTGGTGATGAGATTAACGTATTTGTTAAGGATTTTGATTCGGAAAAGAAGCGTATATCACTTGGATATAAGCGTCCTGAAGATGATCCTTATCATGATGTTGAGAGCAGATTCCCGGTTGGATCAATCGTGCGCGGTATCGTTGTGCGTATGTTCCCATTCGGTGCGTTTGTTGAGATCGCTCCAGGTGTTGATGCTCTGTGTCACATCTCACAGATTTCTGATGTTCGCCTGGTGAAGCCGAATGATGTTCTGGCTGAGGGTATGGAAATTGACGCAAGAGTCCTCGAAGTAAGTAACGAGAATCGCCGCATCAGCATTAGTATCAAAGAAGTTGAGCCTATCAATCCGGTTACTGAAATGGATGAGAACGCTCAGTCGTCTGAAGAAGCGAACGAGACTTATGTATCAGAACAGGATCAGTTTAATGCTCCTTCCGGTGAACTCGAGATTCCTCAGCAGGAAGAAGAGATTCCTCAGCAGGAAGAAGAGCAGCCAGAGGCTTAATTTAGTAATAAGCAGCTGACCAGAAATAATTAGACCGATCAAATTAAATATCAAGAGGGAGCCTGTTGTAAAACAAGCTCCCTTGTTTTTTGCAGAATCTGGAGAGTGAAACGAGATTATGAAATTTAACGAAGTCCTGCTTGTCAGTGATATGGATGGTACACTACTTAATCCTGCACATGAAATATTTGAGCAGAACATAAGAATGATTGAAGAGTTTATCAGTCAGGGCGGCTGTTTTACACTGGCCACAGGCCGTGAATGGCATGCGCTTGGTGAGTATGCCCCAATTCTGCCGCTTACGCTGCCATTGATACTTGTGAATGGAGCACAGATATTTGATCCTGTAAGGGGTCAGGTTATTGACCAGACACTTCTGCCGGGTGTGGCTCAGAAAATGCTGCTTGAGATAGCTGATAATTATCCTGAACTTGGTTTGATTGCTGTCACAGATAATGGGGCGCTGATAATGCGTCAGCCGGCTGACCCGGAGGTAATGCCAGATTTTTATAAGGACTATCCAACCAGAGGTATGTCTGAATTTCCAGAGAAAACTTATAAAATACTGTTTGTTGGGTCGCTTGAGCAGTTACAAATACCAAAAAATAGGATAATCAATGAATTTGGTGAACATCTAAGCTCAACGTGCTCATATCCGACTCTTCTTGATATTATGGCAGCAGGTGTATCCAAAGGAAGCGCACTGAGTAGATTGAAGCAGCAGCTTCAGACTATATGTCAGGAGCCCAAAAAAATTATCGCGGTTGGTGATCAGGAAAATGATTTGGAAATGTTCAAGACCGCAGACTATGCTTATGCTATGGGGCAGGCATCGGACACAGTTAAGAGCGCAGCCAATGATGTTCTGCCACCAAATGATGAGCCTTTCATGTCTGCGCTTCTCAACAAGATATCACGGTTATAGACCTGCAGGGTATAGATATGTGGGTTATAGATCCGCGGAAAATCGAAGTCATGGTTGTTCGATCCAACAAAACTCGTCTGCCAGTATTCCGGAGAGTACAAGATCTCGGGGGCCATTAGTTGTTACCAGCCCTTGCCTTTGCAGTCCCTCGCGCTTGAAGCCGAGCATGCTGAGAACTCTTTCGCTGCGGGTGTTTTCTGGAAGATAACGAGCATGGACACGATTGATATTGAGGTGACTGAATATCCAGCCAAGTGTTATACTCAAAGCTTCCAGCATCAGACCATGGCCTGTTAGGTTCTGGTCCAGAGAATAGCCAAGTTCACAGCAGTTGTAGGGTGCTTTTAGCACATCTCTGAGATCTATGCAGCCAATTAGTTTATTGGGACGGTCTTTTAGGAAAATTCCCAGATTTATGGCACGACCTTGAGCTGAGTCAAGCTGACGGTGCATCAGTTGCTTTTGCCAATATTTTATTGTCATTAGCTCTTCAGGTAATGCAGGATTATATGCGCCAAGATGGTTTTGATTTCTCGTAAAATAATCGACAAGTGTTTCAGTATCTTTTGGACACAAGGAGCGTATCAGCACTTGGTTTCCGGTTATTTCAGGTATAGCAGCGTCACTGTGATATGGTCCATCTGACAATGCGACAAAATGCAGATGATCTTCCCATACCCCATTGATTTCAAGATATCTGTTTTCAATGCCGGCGAGCCCAAAACCAAGATTTTGGGCAAGTTTGATGGAGTTGCTGTTATGTGGGAGTATATTTGCTTCGATCCGGTGCAGTTTATAGTCTCTCCAGGCAGCCTGCATAGCTTCTTGTCCGGCTTCAAGCGCATAACCTCGACCGGTATGACGATGATCCAGATGCCAGCTGGCAATAGCTGACCTGAAGCTGCCTTGAATTATGTTTGTCAAAGCGAATCTCCCAATGATAGTTTCAGGCTCGCTGCGCAATGACAGCCAGAAGGGGAGAGCACGACCGCGGTTGAAGTCATCATATTCTACTCTTAGATTTCGACTCTGCTGCTCAATTGTAAAAATTGAATCAGGCCTGGCGGAAAACCAGGGCTGATGGAAACTACGGTTTCCACGATAATAATTCAATACTTTTGCAGCGTGACGATCGCTCAAAATATTTAGCTGCAATCGATCTGTGTAGAGAACTGGCAGGTTTTTCATCAGTACCTCTTTAAAATCAGTTAACTGTGCTCAAAGCTCTGAGCGCTTCACGGTATATGGCTGATGCAGCGATCAAACGATCTGTCGCGATTTTTTCGTCGGCTTGATGGCAAACATCATCATCACCGGGAAAAGCCGGACCAAATGCCACGATGTTTGATATGGCTCTTGCGTATGTTCCTCCGCCGATTGCTTCCGGACTGGCTATTGTCTCAGTCATGACCTGATAAACGTGACTTAGTGTTCCTACAAGTTCAGATTCCGGTTCAAGCAGTAATGGTTTGAGATGCTTATCCCAGCTGCAGGTAAATCCTGCCTGAGCTGCTAACTGCTCAAAAGGCTTCTTCAGATCATTTTCAAAATCAGCGGTAACAGGATATCTTATATCAAGTGTCAAAGAGGCACCCTCGCTATCAACGGTGAGCAATCCCGGGTTTACCGTTAAATCGCCATAATCATCAGCAATTAAGAAATCATTTACAGACCCTGGCTGATCCTCAGGGAACATGATTGTGAAAGCAGATACAAATGGGTGATGCGAAGCTGTGGTATGAAGTTCCCTCTGTAACGCGTACACACCTTTAATAATCGCGTTTTCACCTTCCTCGGGTTTGCTGGCATGTGCCTGCCGTCCTGTAACGAGTAAGGGCTCGTGATTAGATAGAATTGCCTCAAATGAACCTGGTACCATATTAGCTGCAGCGCCGGCATTTGCGCTTATTAACTGCAGTGTATCAGTTTCGTCTTGTTTTTCATTCATGCTGAGTGTTACCTGTACTATACCTTTCTCGGCAAAGATTACAGGGAAGGAAGCGTCAGCGGTAAAGCCGTTTGCCGGCAATTCTTCGTGAGTTGCATACCATTCCATGCAATCACTGCCATTTTCTTCATCAAGCCCTACAATTAGACGTATACGTCTATCAGGTTTAAATCCTTCTTCTTTTAGTGCCAGCATGGCATAGAGAACAGCTGATGCAGGTCCTTTGTCATCTACAGTGCCGCGTCCGACCAGGAAGTCCGCGTCTCGTGTGACATCAAAAGGCTCGCTCGTCCATCCCTGTCCGGCTGGTACAACATCCAGATGACATAAAGCAGCTGTCAGGCTTGAACCGCTGCCCCATTCAATGTAACCGGCGCGATTATCAAGATTGACCGTTTTAAAACCAAGATCTTCAGCAATTGATAGGAATTTATGTAAAACATCCGCGGTTGCCCGTCCATATGGAGCATCAGGTTCAGATGTGCCTTTGACGCTGGGAATACGGCATATTTCACTCAATGTTTCAATTATTTGATTTCGATACATATCCATTGATTTTGCCAATCTACTGATAACTTCAGCTGATGGGATATTATCAGAATAATTACCATCACTGTGTTTGGCCGAGTTGGTATAATCCCGCCCCGGTTTGCTCTGGCATTCCGGATGCAGATAACAGAACAGACCAACATATAGCCCGCTCTTTTCCGCTGGTTGTCCACAGATAGCGCATGCTCTCGCCGGTAAGTTAAGTTCATCAAGTTTTCCGGTAAGCTTAATCAGGACTGTTTCGATATTCTCAACCGAACGTGGTTTCCAATTTTCCTGTAAACGAATACACAGAAAATTGTCAGACAACTCGTAGTTTCTCAGACGCATGTTTTTAATGTTATTATCAAGCCAGCTTCTTAGGCCGGATAGACCATCATTTGATATACCGGCAACGGGAGTGAAGAAGGCTTTGAAACCCCGGCCTTCCATTGCTGTAAAAAGAAAACCGTTGAACTCGCCGAACAGACTTATTTCACCATCTTGTTCCTGATGTCTGCGCCAATCATATTTCGTCGCGAACTTCTCCAATTGTCTTGAAATCATAGTTATTCTCCTTATCTGGCTTGATATTGGGATTTGTTACCATTATATATCAGAACAGACTGTCTTAGCTACTTGTCAGCAGCAAAATATCATGTTACAATACTGAGCGATTTAATACGCACATGGGATAGTTATGCCTGTTGCCGACAAAACTGGTCTTCGGCTGCAAGCCCATGGTGGAAAAAACAGGAGGAAATTAAAAATGGCAGTAATCAGCATGAAACAGCTATTAGAAGCCGGTGTGCATTTTGGTCATCAGACCCGCCGCTGGAATCCGAAAATGGCAGAGTACATTTACACAGAGCGTAATGGTATTTACATCATTGACTTGCAGAAAACAGTAAAGAAGGCAGATGAAGCCTATATGTTTGCTCGTCAGATCGCTATGAATGGTGGAACAATGCTGTTTGTAGGTACCAAGAAGCAGGCTCAGGATTCTATTCGTGAAGAAGCAGAGCGTTGCGGTATGTATTTCATTAATAACCGTTGGCTTGGTGGTACACTGACAAACTATTCCACTATCAAGAAGAGAATACATCGTCTTGAAGAGCTTGAGCAGATGCAGGAGAATGGTACATTTGATGTGCTTCCTAAGAAGGAAGTAGCTAAGCTTAAGTTGGAAATGGAAAAACTTGAGAAGAATCTTGGTGGTATCAAGAAGATGCCAGGTATTCCATCATGTATGTTTGTAGTAGACCCACGGAAGGAACATATCGCTGTTATGGAAGCTCGCCGTCTTGGTATTCCCATCATCGGTATTGTTGATACAAACTGTGATCCTGAAGAAGTTGATTATGTAATCCCAGGCAACGATGATGCCATCAGAGCCGTCAAACTGATCGCAGGTAAGATGGCTGACGCTATGCTTGAAGGACGTCAAGGTGAGCAGCTTGAAGTTTCAGACGACGCTGTCGAAGCTGAAGAAGTAGAAGCTGCCGACGAGGAAGCCTGATAAACTTATTTTTGGTTAAATTATAAAAAGAGATAGCTATAGCAGCAGGGCGAATCAGCTCGAGATAGTATCTTCAAAATACATGTCAGGAGGAATTACGTAATGGCAATTACAGTTGATATGATAAAAGAATTAAGAGAAAAAACCGGTTCAGGAATGATGGACTGCAAAAAAGCTCTCACCGAGGCTGATGGTGATATGGAGAAGGCTGTTAAATGGCTTCGTGAAAAAGGTATCGCAACAGCTGAGAAAAAATCAAGTCGTATTGCGGCCGAAGGTATTGTTGAGTCTTATATTCATGCAGGCGGACGTGTTGGCGTTCTTATTGAAGTAAATATCGAAACAGATTTCGCAGCTAAGAATGAGGATTTCCGTCGTTTTGTTAAAGATCTTGGCATGCAGGTTGCTGCTATGAACCCACAGTGGGTTTCTAAAGAAGAGGTTCCGGCAGAAGCTCTTGAGAAGGAGCGCGAGATTGTTCGCAATCAGGCTCTGAATGAAGGAAAACCGGAGAAGATCGTTGACAAAATTGTTGAAGGCAGATTAAGTAAGTTCTATGATGAGAACTGTTTGCTCGAGCAGAGCTATGTCAAAGATGATTCCAAAAAAATCAAAGACGTACTTACTCAGATGATAGCTACAATTGGTGAGAATATCACGATTCGTCGTTTTACCCGTTACGAGATGGGTGAGGGATTGCAGAAACGTGAAGAGAATTTTGCCGATGAGGTTATGAAGCAGATTAAGTAAGTCCGGAGCAATTACTCAGAGGGACATGCCTTGCATGTCCCTTTTTTTGCAAGATTATTCAAATATCGGAGGTATTTATGACTGCAGTTTACAAAAGAATTCTACTAAAAGTCAGCGGAGAGGCGTTAGCTGGTTCCAAGGGAACAGGTCTTGACAATGAAACACTTAAGGTTATCGGGCAGACTATTCGCAAGCTGGTTGAGATGAACGTACAGGTAGCTGTAGTTGTTGGCGGCGGTAATTTCTGGCGTGGGCGCAGCAGTGAAGGTATGGATAGAGTCACAGCAGATCATATGGGTATGCTTGCGACTACGATGAACGCTCTTGCTCTTTCAGACGCTCTTGAGCAGGCGGGTGCTGTCACAAGAGTGCTCAGCGCCATTGAGATGCGTCAGATAGCAGAGACTTATATCAGGAAAAGAGCAATAAGACATCTTGAAAAAGGTCGGGTCGTAATATTTGCCTGCGGGACAGGAAATCCGTTCTTCTCTACAGATACTGCTGCCGCTTTGCGAGCTTCAGAAATTGAGGCAGATATTATTTTCAAAGCGACAATGGTTGATGGGGTTTACAATAAGGATCCCAAGAAGCATGCGGACGCGGTTAAATATTCCCGTGTCAGTCATGATGAAGTGTTACAGCTTAGTCTTGGTGTCATGGATGCGACAGCCGCGGCACTGTGTCGTGATAACAAAGTTGCCATAGCCGTGTTTGATATGTCAGATCCTGAAAATATCATCCGAATGGCTGAAGGTGAGGAACTGGGTACAATCGTAATTTGATTGATATCAGACATGCGATTGGGTATAATAGTCTGAGATCATAATTCGGAGGTACAGATATGGCTATCGTAGAAATAAACAGAGATTCCTTTTTACCATATGAAGAGAAAATGACGAAGACATTGCATGTGCTGCAGGAAGAGTTCAACTCGATTCGTGCCGGTCGTGCTAATTCCAAAGTGCTGGATCGTATCAGCATTGATTATTATGGTGTTCAGACACCTATTAATCAAGTCGCGAACATCCAGATTCCTGAACCGAGAATTATAACTATCTCTCCTTGGGATCCTTCTTCATTGAAACTTATTGAGAAGTCAATTCAAGCTTCAGATCTCGGTATTAATCCTTCAAACGACGGAAAAATGATTAGACTTGTTTTCCCGGCACTTACAGAGGAGCGCAGACGTGATCTTGTAAAACAGGTCAGTAAATATGGCGAAGAATCTAAAATCGCTATTAGAAATCTGCGTCGTGAGGGTATAGATCATTTCCGTTCCATGCTTAAAAAGAAGGAAATAACTGAAGATCAGATGTCCGAAGTTGAGACTAATATGCAGAAACTTACAGATAAGTATATCTCTGAGATTGATAAAGCTGTTCAGGTAAAAGAAGCAGATCTGATGGAGCTTTGATTTAACAGTTGGACACGTGGGGCAAGTATCCCCAATGCTTCTGGACAAACCTGTTATCGAAACCGGGTGGCAACGCCCGGTTTCTTGTTAAAACAATGCAGGAGGACAGGTTCAGCCTGATAATAAATGAGTATATTTCGTAAGATTAACAGTTTATTCAACCTGATGCGCCACAACAAAACAACAAATCAGGATGAAGTTGTGTCACAGAATTCCAAGGTAGTTGCTGCCGGGCATCTTGAAATACCGGAACACCTGGCTGTTATTATGGATGGTAATGGTCGTTGGGCCAAGCAAAAAGGCTTGCCGCGGCAGGCTGGCCATCGTGCCGGGGCAGAGAATTTGAAAAATCTCTGTCGCATGTGTGGACGCAGAGGTATCAAATATCTAACTGTCTACGCTTTTTCTACGGAAAACTGGCGACGCCCTGATGATGAAGTTCATGCGTTGATGCAACTCTTCGTTGAGTTTTTTCATCGTTATGATCGTGAATTAGCGGCTGAAGGTATCCGGTTGAGGTTCTCCGGTGACATCGGAGCCTTGCCTGATGATATTCAGAAAATTATTTCTGAGGCTGAGATTGAATCGGCTAATAGAGATAAAATGCAGTTAATTGTTGCTATTAATTACGGTGGCAGACGTGAGATTGTTCAAGCCTGTCGCAAGATTGCAGAAGAAGTTAAGCAGGGGGCTTTGGCACCTGGCTCAATAGAGGAAGAGGATATTGTCCGTTGTCTTTATCTGCCTGATGTACCTGATCCCGATTTGATAATTAGACCAAGCGGTGAGCAGCGGTTATCAAATTTTCTTTTATGGCAGGCAGCTTATTCTGAATTCTGGTATTCTGATATCATGTGGCCCGATTTTTCTGAAGTGCATCTGATTGAGGCATTATCAGCATATACTGACCGGGATCGCAGATTTGGAGGTATCCGTACGAAATGAAGCAACGAGTTATAACCGGCATTCTTTTTACCATCGGCATAGCTTTGTTTATCGCTCCCGGACTCAAATGGCTTTGGGTACCTTTGATTTTGCTGCTGTTTGTTTGTTTAGTGGCTGTACAGGAATTGTTGAACGCTGTGCAGACTGGAGGCCTTAAAACACCAAGAATTCCAGTGTTTGTTGGTTCATTGACTTTTCTCGCTCCTTTGATTTTAACCGGTCTTGGTAGCACTACCATAATGAAACAGGATACTTCTTCAACTGTTGCAGGACTTGCTTTATCATTGTTTGCCTTGATTAGTATCATGATTTTGAATCTGATTGTGCCATTGTTGAAAACCGGACCGGAAGGCTTGCTTGCGACAGCGGCAGGTTCATTGATTATGGCTTACGTGGCTTTCCCCCTTGTATGTTCTGTTTTACTTCTTTACACCGTTAAACTTGGTTGGTTCTGGTTGGTACTGGCTTTATTGACCCCTTGGGCTTCTGATGTCAGTGCTTATTTTACCGGTTCAGCTATTGGCAGGCATCGTTTCCTGCCCCATATCAGTCCCAAAAAGACAATAGAAGGCTGTATTGGCGGTGTGGGAGGTACTGTAATCGTACTTATGCTCTATTTTGAACTTGTACTGGCCAGGATGAACGAATCAAGACCAGAGGCATGGAGAAATCTTATATTTGCCGCAGTTGCCGGAATAATTCTCAGTCTTGCTTCACAGTTGGGCGACTGGCTTGCGTCGGCTATAAAACGAAGAGTCGGTATAAAAGATTTTGGCAGACTTCTACCCGGTCATGGTGGTATTCTGGATCGGTTTGACAGTGCTTTTTTTACGATGCCGGCTACACTTGTACTGGCTCTGCTCTATTGGAGTCTGTTCTGATTGGAGTTGCAAATGATTAATACTATTTCCATATTAGGTTCTACAGGATCAATTGGAACGCAGACTCTTGAAGTCTGTCGTGAACTAAATATAAAAGTCGCGGCACTTACCTGTTCTTCCAGTATTGATTTGCTGGAGAATCAGGTGCGTGAGTTCAAACCTTCTCTCGTAAGTGTTGGTACTGCGGAACTCGCTCATGATTTACGACACAGATTATTTGGCTCAGGTCATATGCCGGAAATATTGTATGGCATGTCTGGCAATAACGCAGCTGCTGTTGTACCTGAGGCTCAGGCTGTTGTTGCCGCGATGGTAGGCGTTGCCGGCTTGGAACCAGTACTTAAGGCTATTAAAGCGGGTAAGGATATCGCACTTGCTAACAAAGAAACACTGGTTGCCGGCGGGGCTCTTGTTATGCCGGAGGTTAACAGGAATAAGGTTAGGCTTCTGCCTGTAGATTCTGAGCATTCCGCTATCTGGCAATGTCTGGCTGGTGCTCCTCCGGGAAGCATGAGACGGATCTTGCTGACAGCTTCCGGTGGTCCTTTTCGTGGGCGCGGCATTGAGGAGCTTGCGTCGATTACTGTAGACCAGGCATTGGCACATCCAACCTGGAAAATGGGCGGGAAGATAACTATTGATTCCGCGACCCTTATGAACAAAGGCCTGGAGGTGATTGAGGCGTCCTGGCTTTTTGACTGCGATGTATCTGTGATTGATGTGGTTGTGCATCCTCAGAGCATTATTCACTCTATGGTTGAATTCAATGATGGATCTGTTATGGCTCAGATGGGTTTCCCGGATATGAAATTGCCGATACAACTTGCTTTGACCTGGCCTGAGAGAATCTGCGCCGGTAATCGCTCCTATAATCCGTTTGAGTCCCGCACCAATAATCTTACTTTTGAACAGCCTGACCGCAAGACGTTCCGTCTGCTTGATTTGGCATATCAGGCTGCTGCGGCTGGTGGTACGATGCCAGCAGTTATGAACGCTGCCAATGAAGAGTCAGTTTGGCGTTTTCTGGCAGGTGAAATTGGCTTCCTTGAAATAGCTGAACATGTAGAGCATGTTATGGAAATGCACGAACGGGACGGAGTCATGACCAAGTTTGATTTTGCTGATTTGATGGCTGCAGATCAAGAGGCACGTCAACGTTCAAGATCTCTTAAGCATATGTAACTGATTAACAGAACAAATGGTGATATAGTTTGATGATTAAATGCGCTGATGGAAATCAGAAAGGAGATACCCTATGGGTGTTCTTGGAATAGTAACAGGTATTTTATTTCTAAGTATTATGATGATTGTCCACGAGCTTGGACATTACCTAACAGGACGCAAGCTTGGTTTCGATATTGAAGAGTTTTCAATTTTTATGGGTCCGGTTCTGTTTGAGTGGGAGAAAAATGGTATTAAGTATAATATTAAGCTGCTGCCGATAGGTGCTTCTGTCAGGTTTGCCGGTGAATTTGATGATGAACCGACCGACACCAGCAGGAGTATCTCAGCTGACAGCGATACTGAAGCCGCGGTAAAAAAAGAAGATATTTCAGGACATTTCTACAATCGTCCCAGATGGGCGCGTGCGATAGTACTTGTTACAGGTCCTGCTTTGAATTTATTATCTGGTGTTTTGGCCTTTCTTATCATGTTCAGCAGCTTCGGTTTCACTATCCCTGTCATTGCAGGTACCATGGAGGATACTCTTGCTTATGAGTCCGGGCTTGCTGCTGGGGATAGAGTTATAAGAGCTAACGGTGATAAGATAAGAACAACGCTCGATTTTTCTGGTGTGGATATGTTCCTGGGAGCCGATGATAAGCTGACACTTGAAGTTGAGAAGGCTGATGGCAGTAATCAAACTATCGATCTGACTCCAAGGACAGTTGAACGCTATAGACTTGGCATAACTGTGGAACAAAATTTGCAGGATGGTGGTGCTGTAGTTAGTACAGTTGATGCGACCTCCAATGGCGGCAATCCGGTTTTAAAACCTGGCGATATAATACTTGCTGCTGAAGCTGTACCATATTCCGACAGTGAAGCCTTCCGACAAACAGTTGAGAATAGTGCAGGCAAACCTTTTACCCTGACCGTTTTAAGAGACGGTGCCGAAACTGATCTGACCATGTCAGCTACGATGTATGAAGATCTGGTACCAACCGGGATTTATTTTGCTTCAAGTGATAATTTTGGTGAAGCCGTTATTCAATCTTTTCAATGGAGCTGGTCAATAGTAAAAGTTACGGTTCGTAGCATTGGCATGATGTTTACCGGAGCTGTACGTCCTCAAGATACTCTTTCTGGTCCGGTTGGAGTTGTCAGTATGATCGGCGATGTTGTGCAGCAACGTGCGCCTCTGCGTGAGACCGTTTATCAGCTTCTGTGGATGTTTGCCCTGATTTCAGTCAGCCTTGGTTTCATGAACCTTCTGCCAATACCGCCTCTTGATGGCAATCATCTTATATTGACAGCAATAGAGGCAATTCGAGGCAAACGTCTATCTATGAGAACTCAAAGTGTGATCGGATTTGTCGGTTTTGCGCTGATTATTGGACTTGCTCTTCTTGGTCTTACTTTTGATATTATGCGGCTGGCGGGCGGTTAAATGGTTTGTAAGCTTATAGCAGAGATTTTGTAAGCTTATCAGATATTAAGTGCATGAAGGGAAGTGTATTGGCTTGCATGAGAAAATAGATTTTGATTTCAGCCGTAAGAAGACGCGAGAAGTTCGTGTTGGTAGTTTGATTATAGGCGGGAACGCGCCAATTGTAGTTCAATCCATGAATAATACTGATACGAGGAATGTCGCGGCAAGTATCAGACAGATTGAAGAACTCGCAGAAGCAGGATGTGAGTTAACACGTCTTGCAGTACCTGATTTGCAGGCGGCTGAGGCTTTTGCCAATATTAGGAAGAAATCACCTTTGCCTATCGTGGCTGATATTCATTTTGATTATCGCTTGGCTCTGGCGGCCATTGAGGCCGGAGCTGACAAAATCAGAATTAATCCTGGTAATATTGGTGGTGAAGACCGATTGTCCCAGGTGGTCAAAGCCGCCAAAGAGCGAGGTGTCCCCATCCGTGTTGGTGTTAATTCGGGATCGCTTGACCGAAAAATAATTGACAAGCATGGTGGTGTCAATGCGGCTTCAATGTCTGAATCAGTATTGCAAGCAACCAGACAAATCGAGAAATATGATTTTGAAGATATAGTAATCTCGATAAAAGCTTCCGATCCAGCTTTGACCATAGCGGCCTATAGGCTGCTTGCCGATAAAACCGATTATCCATTACATCTGGGAGTTACTGAGGCAGGTACGATGCGTGAGGGCGTAATTCGATCAGCTGTAGGTATCGGTACGCTTCTGGCAGAAGGTATTGGTGATACACTTAGAGTTTCACTTACTGCTGATCCTGTCGAGGAAATTCGCGCTGCTTACGCGATTCTCAAGTCTCTGGGGCTTAGAGCCAGAGGCGCGCTTCTTGTCAGCTGCCCGACTTGTGGTCGTACAGCAGTTGATCTTGTCAAAATCGCTCAAGAAGTTGAAGAAGCGCTGGCATCAGTAACTGAACCGATAAAAGTCGCTGTCATGGGCTGTGCCGTCAATGGTCCTGGTGAGGCACGTGAGGCAGACGTAGGTATCGCCGGCGGCAAAGGCGAGTTCATAATTTTTCGCCGCGGCGAGATTATTCGCAAAGTTCCTGAGCAGGAAGCTGTAACCGCTCTGATGGCGGTTGTCGATGAAGTATGCCGTGAGCGTGAATTGAATAAGTAAGGCTACATAAATTAGATTATGCAGAAACAGGATTATTAAAGTAGAAAGAGAAGATTAATGCAAGCACAGTGGGATAATTTTTTTGCCTGGTTACTACCGGGTCACAGTATATTAAGAGAAATTGCCGGGGTCGGCGGAATTGTTGAGGAACTAACTGTCAGGAAGTCGGGTACTCTTCTTGTCCGGTCTGCTCCGGATAATTTATGCCCACCTGGATTATTGTGCCGACTTGAAGAGGCGCTTGAGCAGAAACTTGAAACAAAAGAAGTAATTGTCAGCCAGCAGCTGCCTGCTGGTCTTGATGCTGATCAGCTGTGTAAATATACAATAGAACTTGTTCCCTGGATGCTCCGCCATCTGCGAAATCGCGACGCTTTGCTTGCTTCACTGCTACGCAACGCTAAGTTTAAACCTGTCAGCAGGAATGTTGAAGTTCACTTGCAGGCTGACTGCTGTGAAGCTTTTGCCGACAGCAGTATTCCAGAATTGCAGCATTTGTGCAGCCGTTATCAGAATCTGCCTGCGTCTTTTTGCCTGATACCGGTAAAAGCTGATATCGCGGAATATACGAGAAAATTAGATCAGGTCACAAGCCAGCTTGCCAATGAGGCCAGAGCTGCTTGTGACAATAATGGAAATGTTTCTTCCGTGGGAAGTAATTCTGCCGCTTCCATGGCAAATAGCGCTGCCGGCGGCAATTATCAGAACGCGCCCGCACCTTCAGCGCCGCCGCAAACGGGCGGTTCCAAACGTTCCGCTACTGGTGCTGCTAATAAAGCTGCTCCACGGCCATTCAGACGTCATGCCAAGGCAGAAAACATGATTTGGGGCAGACTCAATCCTGAGCTTAAGGTGACACCTATTTGTGAAATCAACAGCGAGTCAGGAACGGTAGTACTTGAGGGCGAGACTTTTGGCCTGGAAAGCAGAGAAATCAGCCAGGGTACGAAGGTGCTGGTTAAATTCGCGATTACAGATCTTACAAGCTCGGTTTCCTGTATCCTCTTCGCTAAACCTGAGGATGAAGCTGTTCTTGTCGAAAACTTAAAGTCAGGATATGTCAGAGTTCAGGCTGATATTAGTTTTGATTCACAATTCGCCAATGATTTACAGGCCAGAATAATGGGTGTTCAACAGGCGAAGCGTAAACCCGCAAGACAGGATAATTCTGATATTAAGCGTGTTGAACTGCACGCGCATACCAAGATGAGCACGAAGGACGCTGTTTGTGACGCGTCTGATCTGGTTAAACTTGCGGCTTCTTTCGGTCAACCGGCTGTAGCTATTACTGATCATGGTGTTGTTCAGTCTTTTCCCGATGCCTGTAATACACAGCAGGCGCTTAAGCGTAAAGGCAAGGATATAAAAGTTATTTATGGTCTTGAAGGATATCTTGTTGATGATGGACCGGCTGTCTGCTGGGGATATGACGATGATTATGACTTGAAAAGAGGTTTTGTAGCTGTTGATGTAGAAACTACGGGTCTTGATGCCGCAAATGATCGAGTGATTGAAGTCGCCGCAGTTAAGTTTGTGCCTGATGAAGACGGCGGCTGGTGCACTGATGAACGTTTTGTCAGTTTTATTAACCCGGGCGTTGCCGTGCCGGAAAAAATTACTGAACTTACCGGCATAACTACAGCTATGATAGCTGATGGCGGGGAACCACTGGAAACAATCAGCAATCTGGCCGCGTTCATCGGCGATTTCGCACTTGTAGCGCATAATGCTTTCTTTGATCTTGGGTTCCTGCGCTATGAGGGGTTCCGTACTGCCGCGGAGACTGATCCTCGAGTCAAGTTTAATATGCCGATTGTGGATACGCTGGCACTGTCGCGGGCTTTGATGCCTGAAATGCGCAGCCACAAATTAAATAATGTCTGCGAAGCACTTAATGTTAATCTGGGCAGGCATCATCGTGCTGAAGATGATGCTCTGGCCTGCGGCGAAGCTCTTCTGGCATTACTGCAGCGGGCGGACAGCTTCAGTATGCAGCGTTTGAATGAACTTGTCGGGCATCAGAGTGATGAGCAAATACTTGCGCATAGAAGAGAAGTCTTTCATATCATTTTGCTGGCACGCGACTATGTTGGCCTGTATAATCTATACCGACTAGTTTCAGCATCGCATACAAAATATTTCCACAGTCGTCCGCGCATTCCACGTTCATTATTGCAATTTTTCCGCCATGGTTTAATTACAGGCAGTGCCTGTGAGGCCGGCGAAATCTATCAGAAATTGCTGCAAATGTATCGTGATAATGGCTCAAACTATGATAAGACACACAGCCATCTTGGCAATCATGATCTTGTTAAACTGGCACGTTTTTATGATTATCTGGAAATACAACCGGTCAGTAATAATCAATTTTATTTGCGCGATCCTGAGAGTGGTATTGACAGTGAAGACGATCTGAAAAATCTTAATAAGCTGATCGTTGAGCTTGGAGTAAAAACAAAAAGACCTGTTCTGGCTACATGTGATGTTCATTTTCTGGAGAAGAGAGATAGCGAATACAGGAAAATTCTTATGGCTGATATGGGTTTTTCTGATGCTCATCTGCAGCCGGATCTCTATTTCCGTACGACAGAAGAAATGCTGCAGGAGTTTTCTTATCTTGGTCAGGCAAAAGCCAGAGAGGTAGCTGTGGACAATCCGCTTAAGATCGCCGATCAGGTAAAAGCAGATATGAAGCCTTTTCCCGATGGTTCTTTTCCGCCGATTATAGCTTCGGCTGCTGATGATGTCAGAGAACTTACTTGGGATACCGCAAATTCGATTTACGGTTATGAAGGTGGTATCCCTGATATTGTCCGCTCTCGAGTAGAACGGGAGCTCGATTCAATCATCGATAATGGCTTCGCCATCATGTACTATATAGCGCATAAGCTGGTTAAAAAATCAAATGATGATGGTTATATAGTTGGTTCTCGTGGTTCTGTAGGATCATCACTTGTCGCTACTTTTTGCGGAATAACTGAGGTTAATCCTCTGCCGCCGCATCATGTTTGCCCTCATTGTCATTATTCTGAATTTGACACAAGCGGTGATTATGGTTCAGGCTATGATCTGCCGGCACAAGACTGCCCCCATTGTGGCAGTCCGATGACGCGTGAAGGACAGGATATCCCTTTTGAGACTTTTCTTGGTTTTAATGGTGATAAGCAGCCTGATATAGATCTCAATTTCTCAGGTGAATATCAACCGCGCGCTCATAGATTCATTGAGGAAATGTTTGGCTCAAGTCATACTTTCCGAGCTGGTACAATTGGCAGTTTCGCCGAGAAGAACGCCCAAGGTATGGTGCGGGGATATTTTGAGAAGCAGGAACAATTTGCCACTAAGGCGGAAGTTCTTCGCCTTTCACAAGGGCTGATCGGAGTAAAAAGAACAACCGGTCAGCATCCCGGCGGCATAGTTGTCGTGCCAAAAGAACGTGATGTTTACGATTTTACACCAATTCAGCATCCTGCTGATAAGCGTGAAGGCGGTACTGTAACTACGCATTTTGACTTCAACGCCATGCATGATACTATTCTCAAACTTGATATTTTGGGACATGACGATCCAACTATGCTTAAAATGCTTGGTGACCTTACGGCTGTTGATGTTAATACAATTCCCATACCTGATGAGAAGGTAATGTCATTGTTTACTTCAACTGAAGCCCTTGGCATACCGGACGGTAAGTCGCCCGCCGGTTCAGCTACTCTTGGACTGCCCGAGATGGGCACTTTTATGGCACGAGATATGATCAAGGAAACAAGACCATCGAGATTTTATGACCTTGTGCAGCTTATGGGTTTATCGCATGGTACCGATGTCTGGAAGGGAAATGCTCAGGAATTGATCAGAAACGGAACCTGCAGCATCAATGAAGTTATCGGTTGTCGTGATACTATTATGACCGGTCTGATTTATAATGGCCTTCCGCCGAAGGCGGCTTTTGACATTATGGAAAAAGTCAGAAAAGGCAAAGGTTTATCGGAAGAGCATGAACAGCTTATGCGCGATAATAATGTCCCGGAATGGTACATTGATTCCTGCAAGAAGATTAAGTACATGTTCCCGAAGGCTCATGCTGCGGCCTATACCATTTCTTCATTGCGGATCGCCTGGTTCAAGGTTTACTATCCGGAAGCATATTATTGCGCTTATTTCACAGTTCGTGCAGATGAGTTTGATAGTAATATTATGTGCCGGCCACCGGCTGAGGTAAGAATAGACCGTGAGAGACGCCGGCAGCTTTTTCGTGAATCGCCTGACCGTGAGCAGAAAATATACTATATTCTCGAGCTTGTTGAGGAAATGCAGCTCAGAGGCATCGATTTTCTGCCCCTTGATGTTTATAAATCGAGTGCCAGCAAATTCGTTCAAGAGGCGCCTGGCCTCATAAGGCCGCCGCTTGACGCTATTCCCGGTATCAGCAGTTCTCTGGCACAGTCAATTATCGCAGCCAGGGCTGATGGCATATTCAAATCCAAAGATGAGCTGATGCGTCGGGCTGGTGTTGGGCAGAGCGCGATTGAGACACTGACAAATTCGGGTTGTCTGCAGGATATGCCGGATACGGCACAGATGAATTTGTTTGAAATGATGGGTTGATGTGGATATTGTGATGACTGATGATAAACTATACTGCCGTGTTGTTCTAAAAGAAGCGACCAGACAGTTCGATCAGGAATATACGTATGCGGTGCCGGAAGAACTTAGATCAGAAATAGCTACGGGCAGTCTGGTTGAAGTTCCTTTTGGCCGTGGCAACAGGCAGGTTGACGCGTATTGTATCGCGCTGCAATCACAGCCGCCAAGTGATTTTTACATTAAACCACTGGTAAAAATAAAATCCGACCGACCGGTTTTGACAGATGATCAAATTGAGTTAGCTGTTAAGATGCGTGAGAGATATCTTTGTACTTATGGTGCCGCACTGCGCTGCATGACACCTTCTACAGTTATGAGCGTTGGTGATCGAATGGTTCGTTTCGCTGCGCTTGTCGACCCGACAGAAGCGGCAGCCCGCCTGTCTTCCGGAGAGATAGATCGTCTTGGGCATGTTCGTGTCATCCAAATGTTGCTTGATTATGAAAGCATACCGACCTATGAGCTACAGTCCGCATGTCAGGTAAGCGCGGCAGTATTGAAAACACTTGAGAAGAAGGGGCTTATCAGCTTCTTCCGGGGAGAAGTCAGACGTGAACTTGAAGATGATCTAAATCTGCCGGCAATACAGCCTGATTTTAAGCTTAATGACGCACAGGAAACGGCGGTAAATAGGATTTGTGAGAGCATGATCCAGGCCTCGGAACAATTCAGCTGGCAAGAGTGTCTGCTGTACGGAATTACCGGTAGCGGCAAGACTGAGGTCTATTTGCAGAGTGCTCGTCAGGCACTGGCAGATGGCAAGGGTGTTATCATACTCGTACCGGAAATTTCTCTGACGCCACAGATGGTTGCCAGAATCAAATCGCGTTTTGGTAATAAGGTTGCGGTATTGCATAGTCGATTGACACCGGCAGAGCGCTATGAGCAATGGCAGAGAATATTACGTGAAGAAGTGCTGCTTGTAGTTGGAGCAAGATCAGCAATATTTGCTCCGCTCAAATCGATAGGTCTGATTATACTGGATGAGGAGCAGGAGGGCAGCTATAAATCTGAAACTCATCCGCGTTATCATGCAAGAGATATTGCCCGTATGCGTGCATACATGCACCATTCAGCACTGGTACTTGGATCTGCTACTCCGTCTGTTGAGAGCTATTACAGATCACAAAGTGGCCGTTCCATTTTGCTTGGTCTGCCGGAGCGTATCGGCAGTGCCGGGCTTCCGCGAACGATTATCGCGGACATGCGTCAGGAACTGCGTGACGGCAACCGTACTATTTTCAGTTACCCTTTACAACAGGCTCTCAGGAATATTCAAGAACAGAAACAACAAGCAATGATTTTTATTAATCGCAGAGGTCACTCTGGTTTTGTACTCTGTCGTTCCTGTGGTCAAACTGTTAAATGTAATACCTGTAGTGTTTCGATGACAAACCATGCTTCGCTTGATAGGTCCTCGGGCTATGACCCACGGCGCTCTGAACAACAGGAGCAGCTGATTTGTCATTATTGCGGTAAAATCACGCGTATGCCCAAAAAATGTCCTGTTTGCGGCAGCAGCCAGATTGGTAGATTTGGTGTAGGCACCCAACAGGTAGAGGAACACCTGGCGCGAGCTTTTCCCGGTATCAGAACCTTGCGAATGGATCAGGATACTACCGCAGGGCGCAGCGCACACGCGCAGATATTGAAAAAATTTGCTGATCACGAAGCTGATATACTGATCGGTACACAGATGATCGCAAAAGGCCACGATTTCCCTAATGTTACTGTTGTGGGGATTCTTGCTGCCGATCAGCTGCTTGGCATGTCCGACTTCCGAGCATCTGAGCGTGCTTTTCAGCTGATTGTTCAGGCCGCCGGACGTGCCGGCAGAGCAAGTGAAGCCGGTCAGGTAATAATCCAAGCATATAATACAGATGATTACGCGATTCAGGCCGCCGCCGCTCAGGATTATGAAGCTTTTTATAAGCAGGAAATCGCGTTTCGAAAAATGATGAAATACCCACCGTTTGGCTCGATCGGTCTGATTGTGCTGGCCGGTGCAAATGATAATGAGGTTCGAGATCGGATTGATCGTCTCTATCGCGCTATGCTTAAATGGCAAAATGATAATCCGGATTTTCTGCGCATCAGTCTGACTGAGCCAGGCAGAGCCCCCCTATCGCGTATTCGCGGTCGTTATCGCTGGCGTATACTGCTTTATGGCGAGCATCAGGCAGCGATAGCAGAGTTCATGGCTCATACTGTTGGCGCTGAGGATATGGCGCCGCTTACTGTAACTATCGATGTCGATCCCTGGCAGATGCTGTGATATAATGTCCTGTGGACTTAACAGCTTGAAGCACGAAATAAACGTGCAAGAATATAATTGAAGGAATGATTGATTATGGCTTTAAGACAAGTATTGATTGATGGAGATGAGACTCTGCGCAAGAAGAGCAGAGAAATAACTAATTTTGATGATAGGCTGCAGACACTGATTGATGACATGTTTGAAACTATGTACGCAAGTAACGGTATTGGCCTGGCAGCACCGCAGGTAGGTGTTCTCAGACGCTTGTTTGTAATGGATCTGCATGATGGCAATGAACCGATTGTAGCCATTAATCCACAGATTATGGACGCAAAAGGCACTCAAACATATCAGGAGTGCTGTCTTTCCATCCCCGGACGTTATGGTGATGTAGAGAGACCGGCTGAACTCGTTTTGAGAGCTTATGACAGAAATGGCGAGCCTTTTGAGATAAAAGCAAGTGAGCTGACAGCCGTCTGTATATCGCATGAAAACGACCATCTTGATGGGATTTTATTCAAAGACAAAGTTAAGGGGGAATTACTTTCTCAATGAAAATAAAAATCCTCTTTATGGGTACGCCTGAATTTGCCGTACCTGTATTGCAGGCACTGATTGATAAGAAGTTTCCGATAGTAGGCGTCGTTTGCCAGCCGGATAAGCCGCAGGGCAGAAAACAGATTTTGACGGCTCCACCGGTAAAAGAATTGGCACTGAAATATGATATACCTGTGCTGCAGCCTGCGAGACTCAGAACTCCTGAAATAGAACAACAAATACGAGAACTTGATCCGGATATGATTGTCACGGCGGCATATGGCAAAATTCTTCCACAGAATCTACTTGATTTGCCTGCGCTTGGCTGTCTAAATGTTCATGCCTCTCTTCTGCCTAAATACAGGGGGGCGGCTCCTGTTCAGTGGTCACTGATAAATGGTGAAGATGAAACCGGTATAACAATTATGATGATGGATGCCGGTATGGATACAGGTGATATATTGACACAACAGGCAATTCATATACCGGAAAACATTGATTCGGCAGCATTGCTTGAAAAATTATCGGTTCTTGGAGCGAAGATGCTGCCGCAGGCGATAAAGGATTATACATCCGGCGATATTGTTCCTTATCCTCAGGACGAGAATCGTGCGATTAAGATTGGTATGCTCAGCAGAGATATGGGTGAAATTGATTGGCGTAAATCCGCACGTGAGATACATAATCAAATCAGAGGGTTATATCCCTGGCCGGGCAGCTGGACAACATGCGGTGGCAAGAAACTGAAAATTCATCGTAGTCAGGTCTGTTATGATCGTGACCTGGTCAGAGCCTCTGCTGATCTTGAGCCTGGCACAATTTGCTCTTGCGGCGGTCTTGTTCGTGTGGCTACAGGTGATGGTATATTAGAGTTGCTGGAGGTACAGAACCAGTCTGGCAGAAGAATGCATTGCCGCGACTGCGCACATAACTATACGCTTGGTCAGATTATGGGAGGCGAAGAATGATGCTAACTATGTGGGGTGGTTTTGGTGGTATGCTTTACGGCCTCGATTCATGGTATTTTATTCTGGTTTTACCGACTATCCTCCTTGCGATGTTCGCACAGAGCAGAGTTAAGTCGACTTTTGCCAAATATAGCGGTGTCAGAGCGCAGAGTGGCTATACCGGTCTGACGGCTGCCCGTCGTATTTTGGATCAGAACGGTCTGCGTCAGGTAAATATAGAAGGCATACGAGGTCAGCTGACGGATCATTTCGATCCGCGTGCTAATGTGCTCAGATTATCGGAGTCGACTTATGGTGACAATTCGATAGCCGCGATCGGTGTTGCCGCGCATGAAGCCGGTCATGCTGTTCAACATGCGGTTGGCTACATTCCGAACAAAATACGTGGCGCTCTGGTGCCCGTAGCTCAGATAGGTTCTTCTGTCGGTCCGTATATGGCTATCTTTGGCATATTTCTGGGCTTGCCGTTCCTTACGGAAATAGGTATAGTCCTCTTCGCCGGAGCTTTTTTGTTTTACCTTATTACTCTTCCTGTGGAGTTCAATGCCAGTTCCCGAGCGATGCGACTGCTTGAGGACCAGGGCATACTTGGTTCTGAGGAACTACGTGGCGCACGCAAGGTTCTCAACGCGGCCGCCATGACTTATGTGGCATCAGCTTTGACGGCTTTCGCGTCGTTGCTTAGGCTGGTTCTCCTATCCAGAGGCAGAAATGGCCGCAGATAATAATTATAGAAGAGATGGGCGCGCTGCGGTTGATCCGGCCAGACTTGCGGCCTGCCGCTTATTATACAGTGTTCTTGAAGAGGGAGCTTATTCCAATATAAGCGCCCTTGCTATGCTTGAGAATCCAGATCTCGATAGCCGCGACAGGGCATACGCTACTGCGGCCGTATATGGGACAATCAGCTGGCTGGCAACAATAGATTGGCATATCAGCAGCATTTCAGATAAGCCCATTGCTAAACTTGATCCTTGGATTAGAACAATTCTGCGTTTAGGCCTGTGGCAGCTGACAAAGGCGTACAATATCCCTGAGTCAGCGGCTGTAAACGAGAGCGTGAAGCTTGCCGGAACGCTGGCACATGGAGGCGGTGCTTCTTATGTCAATGCGGTACTGCGTAATTGGCTGCGTCTAAAGCCGGAAATTCCGAAACGTCTTGAAGCTCTGAAGTTTGGTTTGCCAACCTGGCTCTATGGTCTTATGAAGAAGTGGTATGGACGCGACGAGGCAGCGGCTCTGGCCGAGGCATATCTCGCTCCGCAGCCCTGGACAACTCTTCGTGTCAATAGACGTGAAGCGGATTCTCGTGAGCTGCTAAACGGCTGGCTGGAGGATGGCCTTGAAGCATCGGCCGGATTATATCTGCCTGAGGCCTTAAGACTTAAGCTTGCGGGTAATAATCTACGTGATTTAATTGCCTGGCAGGATGGCCTTGTCACTGCACAGGATGAGGCGGCAATGCTTGTATCTGTAATCGCTAAGCCTGCTCCTGAAATGGAAATACTTGATATGTGTGCCGCTCCTGGGGGCAAAACGACACATCTTGCTGAGTTGTCAGATGATCGTGCCGCGATTACAGCTCTTGATCTTAAACCTCACAGGGTGGAGTTAATCAAAAAGCAAGCTGAGAGGCTTAACCTCAGATCGATCACAGCCATTGAAGCTGACGCCTTGACGTGGTCGGGAGATGGCAGGCAATTTGATTTAGTTATAACTGATGTTCCTTGTAGCGGACTTGGTCTTCTTGGGCGTAAGCCTGAATTACGTTTTAATATGTCTTTTGAATCAATCCAGGAGCTGATCAAGCTGCAGCGTGAAATATTATTGAACGCCGCTAAACTGGTAAAAGCCGGCGGCTTACTTGTTTATAGTACTTGTACAATCAATCCGGAAGAAAATGAAAGGCAGATCGATTGGCTGCTGACGGATACTGAGATTGGTAAACAATTCAGCGCATGCGGCTTCGAGGAACTTATACCGGGATCTATGAAGCTGACTGATCCTGAGATTAAAATTCAAGCTCAAAAGGGGCACCTGCAGCTGCTGCCGCACAAACATCGGACTGATGGGTTTTTTATCAGCAAATTGATACGCAAGTTTGAAGAATAACAGGAGATGAGGCATTCTCATGAAAAATTTCTATGATTTCGCAATATCTGATTGGCAGCAATGGGTTCGTGACCAGCAGCTGCCTGCCTACAGAGCTGCTCAGATTTATCAGTGGTCAACCAGAGGCATAACAACTGCTGAGGAAATGACAAATATCTCAAAAGATCTACGTGGACGGCTTGAAAAAGAGTTTGTTTTTGGTGGCCTTGAACTCGTAAATAAACTAATTTCCCAGATAGATGGTACAACAAAATATATATTCAGGCTTCATGACGGCAATATTATCGAAAGCGTGCTGATGAAATATAAGCATGGTTATTCTGTATGTTTGTCGTCGCAAGCAGGCTGTAAAATGGGTTGTACTTTTTGTGCTTCGACCGGTGCCGGTTTCGGTCGTGATTTGACTGCAGGTGAAATGCTGGCGCAGGTTTCCGTAATCGGACGTGACTGCGGACAGCGTATTGGACATGTGGTAATTATGGGTATAGGTGAACCTCTCGATAATTACGATAATTTGGTGAAATTCCTGAGAATGATCAACGATCCGGCTGGCTTGAATGTCAGTCTGCGTCATATTTCAGTCTCAACTTGCGGTCTTGTACCTGACATGCTAAAATTTACCGATGAAGGTCTGCCGGTGACTCTGTCTGTGTCGCTGCATGCGCCTGATCAGCAGATTCGCGAGAAGCTTATGCCTATTGCCAGGGTTTACCCCTACGAAGAGCTGTTGGCTGCATGCCGTAATCACATAGAAAAAACAGGCAGGCGTATTTCTTTTGAATATACTATGTTCCGTGGTGTCAATGATCAGCCTGAGCATGCCAGGAAACTCGCACGACAGCTGAGCAGGATGCTGTGCCATGTAAATCTCATAGCTGCCAATGAGCTTGAGAGCGGCGGGTACAAGTCCAGTGACAAGAAGACTATGCAGAAATTTATGCAGATATTGATGCAGTCAGGGATTAACGCTACAATCAGGCGGGAGCTTGGTTCAGATATCATGGCTGCCTGTGGACAGTTAAGGAGAAGTCTGGAAGAATGCGGGAAACAGTGAAGTACTCCGGCTCAACTCATGTCGGAAATGTCAGAACGAATAATGAAGATTCTTTCTTCCTGGCGGATTATGCCGGTGATGGTTTTTTCTATTGCGCTCTGGCTGATGGAATGGGTGGACACAGCCATGGAGAACTTGCCAGCAAGCTGGCCATCGACTATACACGGGAGAGGCTCCAAACTGCACTTGCCAATGATGGGCAGCTGCCGGAAGATATGGAGTCTCTACTGACAGAAATTGTACAGAAGGCAAATGTTAAGGTTTATCTTGGTTCGCTTGAACAAGAAGACACTCTCGGTATGGGTACAACCCTAACTATACTTGTGCTTACAGATACTGATATCTGGCTGGCACACGTAGGTGATTGCCGTGCTTATTTATATCGCGATCATGAGCTGCGACAACAGACTGTAGATCAGACTCTGGTGCAGGAAATGCTGGATGCCGGCAGCCTGACACAGGAGGAGGTCGTTGGACATCCAAAACGCAATGTCCTGACGCAGGCTCTGGGAATTCCGGAGTTCCTGCAGCCTGAGATAGTTCGCATACCAAGACAGAAGCATGACCGTCTGCTTCTGTGTAGTGACGGTCTTTACGGTCAGGTTTCTAATGAAGAGATCAAATCTGTTATGAAAAAATACAAGGAGCCGGCAGATGCTGTTTCACAGCTCATTCAGCTGGCGCTCGATCAGGGTGGCGAGGACAATATAACTGTTCTCGTGATTTCTGCCTGATCAGATTAAGTCCTGTTATTTTGGAGGATCTGAAATGGATACAAAAAAACCACAGCTGCCGGCCGGTGTGCTGATAGACGGACGTTATGTCATATTGAAACCACTTGGTCATGGCGGTATGGCTCATGTTTATCTTGCAGAAGATCGTGAGACCGGCGGCCAGGTTGCAGTTAAGGTTATGAAGGATGATCTGACAGATGATCCTGAATTTATAAAAAGATTCGATACTGAGGCCAGGTCTGCTTCAAGCCTCGACCACCCAAATATCGTTAAGATTCTGGGCTACGGCCAGGATCAGGATTTACGTTATATTGTTCAGGAATACGTACAGGGAAACACGCTAAAAGAGCTTATTCAGCAACGTGGATCTCTCGATTGGCAGTTGGCTGTGCCGCTTGCTATTCAAATCGGTCTGGCTCTTGAACATGCCCACAAGAGAGGTGTCGTTCACCGTGATATCAAACCTCAGAATATCTTGATTACTTCAGATTTGATCGCTAAAGTAACTGATTTTGGCATTGCCAGAGCAACTAACGCCAATACGATTACTCTTACCAGTGGTGTAGCCTTCGGATCAGTACATTATTTTTCGCCGGAACAGGCGCGTGGCGGTATAGTTAGTGAAAAATCTGACATATATTCTCTTGGAATCCTGCTGTTTGAGATGCTTACCGGCAAGCTGCCTTTTGACGGTGAAACATCTGTAGCTGTTGCGATTAAGCATTTACAGGAGTTGCCGCCGCCACCTTCATCTTATCAGGCTGAACTGCCGCCTGCTCTTGACCAGATTGTACTTAAATGCATTCAGAAGAGTCCTGAGAGCAGATATCAGGACGCAAGAGAGCTTGTAGACGAGCTTGATGCTTTTATGATTGAGCCCAATGGTATTTATGGCGTTATTTCCGGCAACACTGATTGGGAAGGCAGTACCACAGCTATCGGGCTGCAAAGAGCGGAATCCAATTTCGGGAAAATACGTGAAATTGAAAAATCAATTCAGGAACGCAGACGTTCACGATATCGTGATACAGCGATAGTTATTTCCATAATTATTCTGGCGCTTGTTTTCCTTACAACGCTCTTCGTCTGGGGCTGGAGTAAGATACAGGATAATCTTACACAACAGACAGATTCCGAGATTGAACTTGATAATTATATTGGTCGGGACCTGGCTGATGTCAGTGATGAGCTTGAAGAGCAAAATATCAACTTTACACTTAGATACCGTGAAGACGATGTTGCTGAAGGTATTATTCTTGACCAGAATCCCATAGCAGGCACAAGAATTAAAACTAACGGGACAACACTGGTGCTAACTGTCAGTGGTGGTCAGAATATGATCACTCTGCCGGATTACAGCGGCCAGAGCAGATTAAAAGCGGAAACTGAACTGAAGCAGACCTATGGTCTCACTCTAAAAGTAGTATATGAGTATTCGGAATATGAGAAGGATACTGTATTGACAACTATTCCGGCTGCCGGCCAGAGTGTGGCTCCGGGTGATGAAATAACTTTGATTGTCAGTGATGGTTCTCCCAAGCTACTGGTACCGGATCTTGCCGGTATGCCGCTGTCTCAGGCAGGGGAGATGCTGCAGTCCATGAATCTTGTTCTTGGACCTGTAACTAATATCGCGGTTGATCCTGAAACCGGTGAGCCAATCGAGATTCCCGAAGATCAGAGAGTAGTTATCAAGCAGCTGCCGGAAGCCGGAGAAGAAGTAATGGTTCGCCGTGTTGTCAGCATAGTCTACGGTACACAGCTTGATTATCAGCAGTTCCTGAATCCAACACCAACACCGGTTCCTTCAGGTGTACTGCCGGATGTAGCCGGTATGAAGTTAAATGAAGCCCTCGAGAAAATGACAGAATTTAATTTTACTGTCAGTACAACCATAAATATCAGCAATCAAGGGAATATACCTGAAGATAAGCGTGTTGTTATCCGTCAGGATCCACAGGCCGGACAGGAAATAGCTGTTGATACTTCGATTACCTTGTACTATGGTACAGAGAAGGACTACGAGCAGTTCTTGAATCCGACACCGGTGCCTACAACCACGACCAAACCTCCGACAACTACAACCACGAAACCGCCGACGACTACAACGGAGGAAGAGACGACTACATCTACAACTACTACAGAAGAACCAACACCGCCTGCAACACCGACACCTGATCCTGGTTCTGACTCGAATGATGGTGAAACGCCCTGAGCACCATGGCTGAGGATAACAAAATGATCGCCAGAATAGTCAAGGCTGTCGGCGGCCAGTATCAGCTTGATGCCACTAATGGCTTCCGCGGCATAGCAGCCGCGCGTGGTATTTTCCGCCTTGACGGCATTACGCCAACACCGGGTGATCTTGTTGTTTACGAGAGCAGCGGTGATCCTGATGTTCCCTGGGTTATTTCTGAAATCCTGCCCAGACGTAATTATATAATTCGACCGGCGTTGGCTAATCTGGACAGATTATTGATTACAGCCGCGGCAACGGAGCCTGCTCCTGATTTTTTTCTGATAGATAAGCTGATCACGGTTTGTCTGGTAAATAATATTGAACCTATTCTGATAATTACGAAAAATGATCAGGCGACGGCTGAGCCGCAGATCTTCTGCGAGGTTTATGACCGGACAAATTTGAAAATTATTTTTACCAGTATTGATGATAAAAAATCTCATATTGAAATACGTGGTCTGCTGCCCGAACAAGTTGTTTCTTTTGCCGGTCAGTCCGGTGTCGGCAAATCTACGCTGCTCAATCAGCTATTTGGCGATGAGATGATGGAAACAGGTGGTATCAGTGATAAGATAGGACGAGGGCGTCACACCACGCGCCATGTTGAGTTATTCTCCTATGCCGGTGGCTATCTTGCGGATACACCTGGATTTAGCACACTTGAGCTTATTGATCTTGGTATAACCTCTGAAACTATCGAGCAGGGATATCCTGAAATCGCAGCTGTTTCTGATCAATGCCGCTTCAGCGGCTGCAGACATCTTGGCGATCTGGGCTGTGCGGTTACCGAACAGCTTATTCATCCGGACAGACTCGAAAGATACAGGATGTTCCGTCGCCAGCTGGATCAGATTAAACCGTACGAGAGCACCGCTCAACAGACAAATAATCGTACCAGACGTTATAATAAGAAGAAACGCAGGTAAAAGTCCCGGAGGTAATTTGATTATGTTAGCAAACTATCAGGAAACTCAAGGTAAACTAATGCTCTGTCCATCAATTCTCTCAGCTGATTTCGCCAAACTTGGTGAGGCAGTCGCATTGGTTCAGGAACATGCTGATGTTATTCATGTGGATGTCATGGATGGACATTATGTTCCCAATCTAACTCTTGGACCACCGATCGTCGGTGCGATCAAACCCTGGAGTAAAAAACTGCCTCTTGATGTCCATCTGATGGTTGCAGAACCAATGCAATGGCTGGAAGCTTTTGCCGGTGCAGGAGCTGATACTCTTGTAATACATGCTGAAGCATGTGCGCATACTCTGCGGGCGCTTCAACAGATTGAAGACCTCGGCTGCACACCGGGCATAGCGATCAATCCAGGTACTTCATTAAGTGTTATTGAGGAGTGCCTGCCGTATGTTGATATGGTTTTGTTGATGACTGTAAATCCCGGCTTCGGCGGCCAGTCTTATATTCCTTCAATGACAGATAAAATTCGCAGATTGCGAGTTATGCTTGATCAGCTTGACCATCCGGTGCATCTCCAGATTGACGGTGGTGTCAACGAAGATAATATTGCTGAACTGTATGCCGCCGGCGCTGACATGATAGTGGTTGGCAGCTCTGTGTACGCAAAACCGGATCCTGTCGCGGCGCTCAAGACTCTGCGCGCTGCTTGTGAAGAATGAGATGAACAGCATGAATAGTTTAGATAATGAATCCGTAGTAAAACAGAAGAAATATCGTCTTGGCATCATTATGGGCGGTAGTATTCTTGACGAAACTGGTTTCCTACGTGTCATATCGGGGTGTGACATAATAGTCTGTGCTGATAGCGGAGCTCGTCATCTAAGACCTTACGGTATTTTGCCGGATTTGCTTGTTGGTGATCTTGATTCTATTGCCGAGGCTGACAGGTCGTGGCTTGAATACGCGCAGGTTCCGGTTAACAAATTCCCACAGGAAAAAGATTTCACTGATGCTGAACTGGCTGTGGAAAACGCTCTTGACCTGTTTACAGAGTTCCTTAATGAACAAGAGTTGCCGCGTCCGGTTAACGGTGATATTTCAATCTGTTTGTTGGCCGTGACTGGCGATAGGCCCGATCATGTTCTTGGTAATCAGATGATGGCCGCCGGACTGGCCAGACAACAGTATGATGTCATGATGACTGACGGCCGCAGCTGGTTTTATTTTCTTGATGGCCCAACAGAAAAAACTTATGATATATCGCTGCTGGAATATGATAGTGCTGTTTCAGCAGTCGCTCTAAGTGATCAGGTTAGTGGTTTAACCTACAGCGGTCTCAAATACCCACTTGATAAATTTAATCTTGCTTATGGCAGCCAACGCGGCATCAGCAACTGTCTGGCCGATTACAGTGAACCTGAGTTCAGTGTCACTATAACCGGCGGGACGCTGCTGCTTATTGTTACACCTGCTGTGTAATTATCGTATTCTGATCAGTTCAGGCCGTACTCCGACGCAACACCGGCAAAAGCCTCCGCCGAGGCGGTTATGACTGCTTCTGGTACGGCGAAGCACAATCTGACATACCCCTCAAAACCAAAACCACGGCCCGGAACAACGAGAATTCTTCTGCCGGCACATAAGTCGGCGAAGCTCTTATCGTCTTCGGTTGGCGTTTTCATAAACAGATAGAGGCCGCCTTCAGGCGAATTTACTTCAAAACCAGCTTTTTTTATGACTTCAACCAACATATCGCGTCTCTTCTCATAACGGCTGATATCAACCTTGGCATCAAGTGATTCCGCTATGACTCTCTGGAAGAGGGCAGGCGCGTTTACAAATCCGAGTGTTCGATTACAGTAAGCGGCTGCCTGGCATAAATTTGCGCGGTCTTGGCAACGAGAACTTACAGCCAGAAAACCTATACGCTCACCTGGAAGCGAGAGTGATTTACTCCAACTGAAACAGACCAGCAGATTGGTCATGTGCTTGAGTGTAGATGGTGCTGTCGCGCCGTCGTATACAAGGTCAATATAGGGCTCGTCGGAAATTACATATACTGTGTGATCAAGGCTTAGAAGTCTTCGATCAATTTCCTCGAGGAGCTCTGCAGGATAAATACGTCCTGATGGATTGTTAGGTGAGTTTATAATTATCGCCTTAGTTTTATCTGTGACAGCTGCCATAATCACATCAGGTTCCGGCAGCAGTGTTGTCGCGTTACAGTTCACGATAACCGGTTTGCCGCCATGGTTTTCAATATATGATAAATATTCAACAAAAAATGGTGCCAGAATTATAACCTCATCATCCTGATCAAGAATTGATTTCAGCGCTACATTCAGCCCGCCGGCAGCGCCAACAGTCATACAGATATTATTCTCATCGAGATCAAGACCGCTGCGCTTATTTAGACTGTCAGCTATAGCTTGTCTGACATACGGATAGCCGGCATTGTTCATATAGCCGTGTGTGCCGGATTCTTCAGATGCGGCCAATCTGGCGATGGTCTGCTGAACCTGAAGCGGTGGCTCAAGATCAGGATTGCCCAGACTGAAATCATAGACGTTTTCCGCGCCGTGAATATTTTTGAGCCTGGATCCTTCTTCAAACATTTTTCTGATCCATGATCCACTGGCCATTTTCTGACTGATTTTCTTTGAAATCATGATTTACCTCCGAGAATTATGACTTGATTTATATACTATGATTTTTATAACTTAGTATATGATAGCAGAACATAAGGGAATAATACATAATAATATCCTTGACAAGTTGCCCGGTAGTCTGTAGAATACTTCTGTCAGCAAGCGGAAGCGTCGAGCTTCTCACCTCAAGCTTGGAGTGAAGAGGTCAATCAGACAAATTCTTAATAACTATTGAGGATATGTGTGTTTGTGAGATGCGGAGTTTGCGGGCGTGAACATCCGTTTTTTTTATTATTTTATTGGAGGTGCATTAATATAGGCAGGCAAAACAAAGGAATGACAGTCAATGATCAGATCAGATTCCCGAAGGTGCGTCTTATAGACAGTGACGGTGAGATGGTCGGTGTAGTACCGATTGAGAAGGCCCGACAGATGGCAGAGGAACGCATGCTTGATCTTGTTCTGATTTCTCCAAGCCCGGACAATCCGGTCTGCAAGATTATGGACTATGGCAAATACATGTTCGAGCAGGCTAAGAGAGAACGCGAAGCCAGGAAGAATCAGAAAGTAACAGAGGTTAAGGAAGTAGGACTTAAGCTTACTACTGAGGAACATGATTTATCATATAAGACTCGTAATGCCTGCCGTTTTCTTGATGACGGCGACAGGGTGAAGGTGGTAGTAAAATTCAGAGGCAGAGAAATGGCCTACACCAGTCGTGGATATGAAGTCATGAGAAATTTTGTCGAACATTGCAAGGATCATGGTCAGGTTGACCGCCCGCCCAAGATGGAAGGCAGAAATATGGTAATGTATCTGGCTCCGATTAAGAAATAAACGAGCTTCATATATAAATAGATCAAGGAGGACTGGCAAATGCCTAAACAGAAAACACATAGCTCATCCAAGAAGAGATACAAGGTGACCGGTACCGGCAAGGTTATGCGGGCTCAAGCTTTTAAGAAGCACATTCTGACCAAAAAGTCGACCAAGCGTAAGAGAAATCTGAGGAAGACCGTTGTGGTCGCGGATTGTAATCAGCACAACATCAAGCAGCTGATTCCTTACAAATAAGCTGCTTATTAATTGATTATGATTTCATTGGGAGGAAACCGAAATGTCAAGAGTTAAAAGATCAGTCAGGGCAAGAGCCCGTCATAGAAAAGTACTAAAGCAGGCCAAGGGTTATTTTGGTCATAAGAGCAAGCTGTTCAAGGTAGCAAATCAGCAGGTTATGAAATCTCTGAGCTATGCTTATCGTGACAGAAAAAATAAGAAGCGTGAGTTCCGTAAACTCTGGATTACCAGAATTAACGCAGCTGCTCGTCTTAATGGTCTCAGCTACAGCCGTTTCATGAACGGTCTTAATCGTGCTCAGATCAATCTGGATCGTAAGGTTCTGGCAGATATCGCCGTACAGGATCCTGCCGGCTTCACAGCTCTGTGTGAGCAGGCTAAGGCCGCTCTCAGCGCTTAAACAAAAACAAAAGAAGTTTTGTTTGCGAATATTTTTGTATAATATGATTTTTATGTGAGGACGGGCTGTATAAGACCCGTCCTCAGATACGTTATGGGATAGGAGCGCTGTAAGATGCTCAGGCAGATATCATCAAGAGATAATCAACTAATAAAATATTTCCGCCAGCTGAATAAATCTTCATTCAGCCGGAAGGAAGGCTTGATATTGATTGAAGGCTTCCGTCAGGTCGAAGAAGCTCTGCTATCCGATCTTACGGTCAGATATTTCATTTTTACAGCAGAGGCGCGGCAGAATGATAATTGGCAGAGATTCGGCCGCTGGGAAGACCAGCTGTTTCAAAAATCAGATTGTATCGAGCTTCCTCGATCAATTTTTACGCATATCAGCGGTACGGAAAATCCCCAAGGTGTTGCGATTGTCTGCGGTGCGCCTGCTATTAGTAATCCTGTGGAAGCTGCTGACCAGAATGGATTGTATCTTATCCTTGAAGAACTTCAGGATCCGGGGAATATGGGAACAATTATCAGAACCGCCGATGCTTTTGCTTGTGCCGGTATTATAATGACATCGGGCTGTGTCTGGCCATACTATGACAAAGTTTTGAGAGCGGCCATGGGTTCAATTTTCCATCTGCCGATTTATGATTTTAATCGAGTTGATGACGCTGTGGCCTGGCTTCGCAAATCAGGTGTTAGGATAATCGCGGCCGATCCTAAAGGAGTTCCAGTTTCTCAAATGAAAATGAGTGAACCGACAAGATTAACAAGGCCACTTGCGATTGTAATTGGCAATGAAGGTAGAGGACTCAGCACAAGCGCCAGGGATCTGGCTGATGATCTTGTAAGTATTCCTATGCCCGGTAATGCCGAGTCGCTTAACGCGGCTGTGGCGGCTTCGATTCTATGTTATGAGGCGGCGAAAATCATTTGAGAATTTGTTGTTATGCCTGACATCAGATGAATAGCTTAATATCTTGAAAAAATCTCGGCAAAAGACTATGCTTGATGATATTAGTGGAGGTGAGCTCGCATGCAGATAATTGTTATTGGCTGTGGCAAGGTTGGGTCTTCTCTGGCTGCTGCTCTTGTGGATCAGGGTCATGATGTCGTTATAATCGAAAATGACAGCAGCCTGATGGAACTGGCTGATGATATTGATTGCATCAAGATAACAGGTGTGCCGATAGATAGGGATGTTCTGAAACAGGCGGGGATTGAAACCGCTGATGTAGTTTGTGCTGTGACGCAGAACGATAACATCAATATCATGGCAGCACAGGTCGCCCGCGAAGTCTTCGCGGTCAAAAAAATAATCACGAGGGTTTTCAATCCGTCGAGCCGTGAAGTTTTTGATGAATTTGGTTTAAACACGATCTGCTCCACTGATCTCACAGTTCAGGCTTTTCTTAGAGAGATTTCTGATGAACATAAAGAAGAAATTCAGAGAGTGTATGGGGCTAAGGTTATATTTACTACTGTGCCAATTGAAGAAGATTTGATAGGTGAGGATATTACGAATCTTAGTTCGGATACTGGCAAACTGATTTTTGGCATTATTAGACGTGGAAGACTGGTACTATCCAGACCGGGACTCGATATTCGTTTAGGTGATGAGATGGTACTTGCAGACCGGGTATAGCTAACAGGAATATAGTTAAGAAGATATTTGGCAAAACACAGTTTTGTAGTTTTGCAGAGGGTTGTTTATTATGCGAATCGTAATTGTAGGCGGTGGCAAACTGGCCTACTATCTTATCAAAACTCTTAGGCCTTACAAACATCAGATTTCTGTTATTGAAGCTCTGAAGGATGTAAGCGAGAGAATCGCGACGGATTTCGACGAAGTCAGTGTTTTTCATGGTGATGGAACGAGTATACGGATTATGGAAGAGAGTGGCTGCAGACATGCCGACTTCTACATCGCGGTTACCGGCAAGGATGAGAATAATCTCGTTGGCTGTGAGATTGCCAAGAAGAGGTTTAATGTCCGTAATACCGTAGCACGTGTTAATAATCCGAAAAACGCGGAAATGTTCACCAGGCTTGGTGTAGATAAGGTTTATTCGAGCACACAGATCCTGGCGGATATCATTGAACAAGATATAGATTATGATGGGATGAGAGTTGTTTTCTCAGTTGAGAAAACTTCGAAGTTTATTATTGAATTCGTACTATCTCCTCGTTCTGATGCCTGCAAGAAAACTTTGGCAGAATATGACTTCCCCGGAACCAGCAAAGTTGTTCTTCTGACAAGACAAAATGGCCAAGTGGAGATGCCGCGAGGTGATATTATCATGCAGGCTGATGACACCATGCTTCTGGTCTGTGATGAGAAGGATTATGACGTTATCTGGAAAAAGATGGTAAGAAGGTAGGAAATATACATCATGGCAATTGTCAAAAAAACTAAACCATCCCATCCTGCTGTGCGCTGGATAAACGCAAAACCTGCCAGGCTGATTGTTATGTCTTTCCTGCTCGTTATTCTGACCGGCACTTTGTTATTGGCTTTGCCTTTTGCTGCGCAGGGGCGCAGAAGTATTGGTTTACTGGGTGCTTTGTTTACCGCTACCTCCGCTACTTGTGTTACCGGATTGGTTGTTGTTGATACTGCCACATACTGGAGTACTTTTGGCAAGGGAGTAATTTTGGGTCTAATTCAGATTGGCGGTCTTGGACTTGTTACGATCACGAGTTTCTTTTACAGTCTTGTCAGGCGCAAAGCCAGACTCAAAACCTTGGTTGTCGCTCAGGAATCTACTGCCAATTTTAGTTTCAATGATGTGCTGAGACTTATCCGCAGAATAGTACTGATTACCTTCTCTATAGAATTTGTGGGTGGCGTGCTGCTGACTTGGCGATTTTCTCGTTATATGACGTTTGGCAGAGCGTTGACAAGAGGTTTCTTCCAATCTGTGTCATCTTTTTGTAATGCTGGCTTTGATCTTCATGGTGATTCTGCAGCGGGGCCTTACAGCAGCCTTGTTGGCTGGAACAATGAACCGTTTGTTATTCTCGTAACTGCTTTGCTTTTTATTGTTGGTGGTTTGGGTTTTGTGGTCTGGTCTGATTTGCTGCGTTATAAGAGGGAACATAGACTACATTTTCACACTAAGTTAGTACTCATCATGACTGTTGTACTTATTGCATTTGGCTTCATATTTTTCTTGATCGCGGAATTTGATAATGCCAGAAGCGCTTACTCAATGGGTTCGTTACCTGTATGGCAGCGGCCTTTTGCCGCTTTTTTCCAATCAGTCACGCCGCGTACCGCCGGTTTCAATACTATTGATCAGGCATCGATGCATGACAGTTCAAAATTCATGACAATCATTCTGATGTTTATCGGTGCAGCACCTGGTTCAACCGGTGGCGGTGTCAAAATCACTACTTTTGCGGTGCTGATGGCAACTATTTTTTCTGATATACGCAGTTTTGACGATATTATTCTGATCAGGCATAAAATCGCGAGAGAGACTTTTACCAGGGCTCTTGCTATTGTCGGTCTTGGTTTAACAATTATCATTGCTGTAACTATGATTCTGAGCGTTGTAGAAAGACAAGCCCTTGATATGGGCAATTTCAGCTTCCTGGATCTATTGTACGAGAGTACTTCTGCTTTTGGCACTGTTGGCTTGTCTTCAATTGGCACACCGAACCTTACCACGGCAGGACAAATGGTACTGATTCCGGTTATGTATCTCGGACGTGTGGGACCGGCTTCGTTTGCTATCAGTCTGGCTATGCACAAATCCGTTCGCCGTGAGCTGGTTCCTCCGGAGGGTAAAACTCTGGTTGGTTGATACGGATATATCGATATTTCAATACAAAGTGCAGGAAACAAACCGACACATTGCATAATGACTACAGTTTGACTGTGAGATTTATCTCTAAACGTTCAAAACAGGCAATGAAAATGAATATTGATAATAAATACTCTGCGAAAATGGGTTGACAGAGTATGTGTTCTTGCATGATAATTAAGCAAATTATTGTATACAATTTGCGGAGGGAATTATCATGGGTTTAACTACAGCACAAAAAATTATCAAGAATCATCTGGTCAGCGGCGAAATGAAAGCCGGCGAGGAAATCTCTATCAGAATAGACCAGACACTTACCCAGGATTCTACCGGTACAATGGCATATCTGCAGTTTGAGGCGATGGGTATCCCGCGCGTTAAAACCGAACTGTCAGTTGCGTATATTGACCATAACACACTTCAAACCGGTTTTGAAAACGCTGATGACCATCAGTATATACAGACTGTTGCATACAAGCATGGCGTGCGTTTTTCGCGTCCGGGCAATGGTGTCTGCCACCAGGTGCACATCGAGCGTTTCGGTGCTCCCGGAAAAACTCTTCTTGGCTCTGACAGTCATACACCTACCTGTGGCGGCATTGGTATGCTGGCTATCGGCGCAGGTGGCCTCGATGTAGCTGTAGCTATGGGCGGCGGCGCGTATTATCTGACCATGCCCAAAATGGTGAAAATTGAGCTTAAGGGTCGTCTTCAGCCCTGGGTTACAGCTAAGGACATCATTCTTGAGGTTTTGCGCATAATGTCGGTAAAAGGCGGGGTCGGCAAAATTGTTGAATATACCGGAGCAGGTGTCGCGTCTTTGTCTGTGCCTGAACGAGCTACTATCACAAATATGGGTGCTGAACTGGGTGCTACCACATCTATTTTCCCAAGTGATGACGTAACTAAAAAATTCTTGCAGGCTCAGGGTCGTGAGAGTGTGTTTGAAGAACTGGGGCCTGACGCTGATGCTAAATATGATGAAGTCCATGTAATTGATCTTAGTGAACTTGAGCCGATGATCGCCAGACCACATAGTCCTGATGATGTCGTAAAAGTATCGGAAATTGCCGGTATGAAGGTTGATCAGGTTTGCATCGGCAGCTGCACAAACTCATCATTGCATGATATGTTGAAGGTAGCGGCAATGCTTAAGGGCAAGTCTGTTCCGGCTTCGGTCTCACTTGTTATCGCTCCGGGATCAAAACAGGTTCTGACCATGCTTGCCCAATGTGGTGCTCTAACTGATATGATTGACGCTGGTGCCAGAATTCTTGAATCCGCCTGCGGACCATGTATCGGTATGGGACAGTCGCCAAAAACCAACGCGATCTCACTGAGAACAAATAATCGAAATTTCTATGCACGTTCAGGTACCGCGTCCGCAAGCGTCTATCTTGTGAGTCCAGAAGTCGCAGCTGCCAGTGCTTTGACCGGTGTCATAACAGATCCGAAAACTCTCGGACAGGCTCCACAGGTAGAAATGCCTGAGAGATTCCTCGTTAATGATAATCTGATCGTCATGCCGGCAGTTGATGGTGAAGAAGCGGAAGTTGTACGTGGTCCTAATATCAAGCCGTTCCCGATTAACAGCAAGGTGCCGACTGCGATCAGTGGGAAATCTCTGATCAAGGTTGAGGATAATATTACGACTGATCATATTATGCCTTCGAATTCGAAGCTGCTGCCATACAGATCAAACGTGCCTTACCTGGCGGATTATTGCCTGACACCATGCGATCCGGATTTCCCGACCCGGGCAAAAGAACAGGGCGGAGGCTTCATCCTTGCCGGTTCCAATTATGGTCAGGGTTCAAGTCGTGAGCATGCGGCCTTAGCACCACTTCAGCTTGGTATAAAAGCCGTTCTGGCCAAATCTTTTGCCAGAATCCACATGGCCAATCTGATCAATAACGGAATTTTGCCACTGTCTTTTGTAGATGAGGCTGATTATGATAAAATAGACTTGCTTGATGAACTTGAGATTCCAAACGCACCCGAGCAGATCGCTGCTCTGGCCGATGGTCGGGATATGACTGTAATCAATAAAACAGGCGGTTATGAGATCAAGGTCAGCCTGCAGTTGTCCTCCAGACAGGTTAAGATTCTGCTGGCCGGTGGGTTGCTGAATTATACCAGACAGGAAGTCTGATTATGCAGACGGATGGCAAATGTCACGGTACTTTACGGCTTCAGGTATATGAGCAGCTGAGGGAGGGAATTCTCCTGGGTAAATATCCCAAAGGCACAGCTCTCACAGAAATTAAGATGTCGGAGGAGCTTGGTGTGAGCCGTACTCCTGTGCGCGAGGCTTTTTGTCAGCTGGAGCTTGATGGGCTTGTAGCTGCTACACCGAACAAGGGCGTAGTTGTAGAGGGCTATGACCAGACAGATATGCTTGATATGTTTGAGGTCAGATCGAGAATGGAATCGTTGGCTGCTGCCAGAGCAGCCTCTGTGATGCCGGATTCTGACATCAGAAAACTGAGAACCGTTTTTGAGCAGGAGTCAGAGCTCGCGCAAACAGGTGATTTCAATGGACTTCAGAAATCTGACGCCGCCTTTCACGATTTGATTTTTCGAGGAAGCGGCAGCAAGGTCCTACAAAATATTTTATCTTCTATTAATATTTATACACGGCAGGCCAGATACGTATCGCTGGCTGCGCTGGGCAGAAGCGAACAGGTTATCAAGGAGCACGAGAGTATTCTTGTGGCGATTGAGACCAGAAATGTATCCAAGGCTGAGAAAAGTATGCAGAAGCATATAGAAAACGCCGCCGCCAGTTATAAGAAACTTGCGGCTGAAACAGGAGGTAGTCGATGATAGGTGATAAAAAGCGTAATGAAATTATTCAGCAGCTGGCGGCAAATTCAGCAGCTAAGTCAAGAATTGACCCGGCACTCTATGAGAAATACAGTGTTAAACGTGGTTTGCGTAATGAAGACGGTACCGGAGTTCTGGTTGGTTTGACAGAAGTTGGTGAAGTTTTCTCATATATTATGGACGATGCCGACAGAGTACCTGTTGAGGGCCGTCTTTTTTACAGAGGCATGGGTGTCGCTGATATAGTAAACGGATTCTATCAGGACAAGAGATTTGGTTTTGAAGAAACAGTTTATCTGTTGTTGTTTGGTGAGTTGCCGACTCAAGAGCAGCTTGATCAGTTTGAAGATCTTATCAGAGCTAATCGTAATCTGCCTGTCGGTTTTACTGAGGATATGATTCTTAAGGCACCCAGCCCGGATATCATGAACAAGTTGGCAAGAACGGTTCTTGCTCTATATGCCTATGATCCGATGGCTGATGATATTAGTATTGAAAATGTACTGCGCCAGTCGATTGAACTTATTGCCAGATTCCCGGTTTTGATTTCCTATGCTTATATGGCCAAACGTCATTATGTGGATAATGAGAGTTTGTTCCTGCATTCGCCGCAGCCTCATTACAACACAGCGCAGAACATTCTGCACATGATCAGACCTGATGGTCAGTTTACGGATCTTGAAGCGAGAATTCTTGATCTTGCTCTGGTACTGCACGCTGAGCATGGCGGTGGCAACAACTCAACCTTCGTTACTAAGGCCGTCACTTCTTCAGGATCTGATACCTATTCAGTAATCGCCGCTGCTATAGGTTCGCTTAAGGGACCGCAGCATGGCGGTGCCAGCGGCAAGGCATACGATATGATGCAGGATCTCAAGAACAATGTAAAAAATTGGCGTAATGAGATGGAAATTGCTGAGTATTTGACAAAAATACTTAAGAAAGAAGCTTACGATAAGAGCGGTCTGATCTATGGTATTGGTCATGCTGTTTATACACTCTCAGATCCACGTACCAAGCTGCTGCGTGATTATGCTCGTGCTCTGGCTTATGAGGCCGGTAAAGAAGAAGAGTATGAGCTCTATACACTTACAGAGCGTATGGCACCGGAGGTGTTCCGTAATGTTAAGAAGAATGACAAAATCGTTTGCGCGAATGTCGACTTCTATTCCGGTTTTATTTACAACATGCTGGGTATACCGCCTGAGCTCTATACACCGATCTTCGCTGTGGCTCGTATTGCCGGCTGGAGTGCTCATCGTATCGAAGAGCTTGTCAGTGGCGGCAGAATCATGCGACCTGCTTATAAGTGCGTTCAGAAACGCCGCAAGTATGTTGGTATGAGTGATCGTGGATATGGTGACAATAAATAAGTTTTGCAATTTGATGTATGTAATATGTAGTGTTGATTATTGAGCGGTGCCCGTGGGCGCCGCTCTTTTGCCGGTGTTTGCGCTTGTTGTTTGTTTTGCAACTGAGAGTAAGAAGTATGCTGAGACGAAAAAAAGACACAAGTTATGATAACTTGTGTCTTTTCTGGTGACCCTAAGGGGAATCGAACCCCTGTTTCCGCCGTGAGAGGGCGGCGTCTTGACCGCTTGACCATAGAGCCTTGTTGCAGCGTCGTTGATTATAGCATAGTGATTTGTGCTCGGCAAGTGGTATTTTCAAAAAATATTTCGAAGCTAATGTGACAACAATGAAAAGCTTCTGCAAAGTTGTGGCAGCTGTAACAAAAATAATCATTGGATATGGTAGAATAAGCTGTTATAATCAGTATCGCACATATGTTTGTTTTTATATAAATTGAAAGAGGTTTGAGATGGATCCGGTAATTCATATTCACGGTGCCCGTGAACATAATTTGAAAAATGTGAGCTTGGATATACCACGTGATAAACTGGTTGTTTTAACGGGCTTGTCCGGCAGCGGCAAGTCTTCGCTTGCTTTTGATACTATTTACGCGGAAGGACAGAGGCGCTATGTGGAGTCGCTCTCATCTTATGCCCGGCAGTTTCTTGGACAGATGGAGAAACCTGATGTAGATCATATTGACGGTTTGTCACCGGCTATATCGATCGATCAGAAAACCACCAGCAAAAATCCGCGTTCAACAGTTGGTACAGTTACGGAAATCTATGATTATCTGCGTCTTCTGTACGCAAGAGTGGGCACACCGCATTGTCCCCAGTGTGGACGTGTTATCGAGCGGCAATCAGTCGACCAGATGATTGAAGCTATTGAACGGTATCCTGAAGGCTCCCGTTTAATACTAATGGCTCCCGTTGTTCGCGGCCGCAAAGGCGAATATAATAAGTTGTTTGATAAGTTTCGTAAATCAGGTTATGTTCGAGTTCGTGTTGATGGAAATATCTATGAACTTGAAGAAGAAATTAATCTTGATAAAAACAAGAAACATACAATTGAAGTCGTGATTGATCGAATTATTCTGCGTCATGGAGTGCGTAGTCGCCTGGCGGATTCTCTGGAAACTGCTCTTCATCTATCAGAGGGTCTTGCGCTTGTGTTATTACAGGTAGAAACAGCAGATGGTCATGATGAGGATGAACTGCTCTTCTCACAGCATTTTTCCTGTCCAGATTGTAATATAAGCCTTGAGGAAATTACACCAAGATCATTCTCCTTCAATAATCCTTTTGGTGCCTGTCCCGAATGTAGTGGTTTGGGACAGATGACAAATATTGATGCCGAGCTTGTAGTTTTTGATGATAAACTTAGTTTGAATGAGGGAGCTATACGTGCCGGAGGTTGGAATTTCAGTGACAGAAGTACCTGGGCACGAGGTTTTATTGAAGCTCTATCTGCCAGATATAAGTTTTCGCTTGATGAGCCGTTTCGCAAATTGCCTAAGAAAATAAGAGATATAATTCTCTTCGGTAATAATGGCGAGGTGCTTGAGGTAGATACTACAAACAGCAAGTATTCGCGTGGGATATACCGCAGTGACTGGATTGGTGTTGTTAACAGTCTGGAGAAGCGTTACCGTGAGACCAGCTCGGATGATATGAAGAGCTATTATGAGCAGTTTATGTCAGTGACACCTTGTCCTGTCTGTAATGGTGCCAGACTTAAACCTGAGAGTCTGGCTGTGCACGTTGGTGGTATGAACATATCTGAACTAACAGCACTCCCCATCAAGAAAGCCAGACAGTTTCTGCAGGGCGTTGAACTTACAGACAGACAGAAACAGATCGCCGCTCAGATTAATAAAGAGCTTGACGCGCGACTTGCGTTTCTTATTGATGTAGGTCTTGATTATTTGACTCTTGCCCGGGCGTCTGCAACCTTATCCGGCGGCGAAGCTCAGCGAATTCGACTGGCTACTCAGATTGGAGCAGGCCTGATGGGTGTACTCTACATTCTTGACGAACCAAGTATAGGGCTGCATCAGCGTGATAACTCACGTTTGCTCGGCACACTGAAGAGACTGCGCGATATAGGAAATACTGTTCTTGTTGTTGAGCATGATGAAGAGACGATGATGGAAGCTGATCACATAGTAGATATGGGACCGGGAGCAGGAGAAAATGGTGGCTATGTCGTCGCACAGGGTACTGCAGATGAAATTATGGCTGAGCCGCGTTCGATTACAGGCCAGTATCTCTCAGGAGTAAAAGCTATTGAGGTACCGGCAATAAGAAGGAAACCTGACGATCGCTGGCTTGTGATCAATGGTGCCTGTGAGAATAATCTTAAGGATATAGATGTCAGGATCCCACTCGGTATTATGACCTGTATAACCGGTGTTTCCGGTTCGGGTAAGAGTTCGCTTGTAAACGGTATTATTCTTAAGAAGCTGGCAAGCGACCTTAACGGAGCTCGGAGATATCCTGGTAAATATCGCGAAATAAGCGGTATAGAGCATCTTGATAAGGTAATCGATATTGATCAATCGCCAATAGGCAGAACACCAAGATCAAATCCCGCGACTTATACAGGTGTGTTTGATTTGATTCGTGAGCTGTATGCCGGTACACAGGCGGCAAGGGCAAAAGGCTATAAGCAGGGTCGTTTCAGCTTCAATGTCCGCGGAGGACGTTGTGAGGCATGCTCAGGAGATGGCGTTAATAAGATTGAGATGCATTTCCTGCCTGACATTTATGTAACATGTGACGTTTGTAAAGGCAGAAGATACAATCAGGAGACACTTGAGGTAAAATATAAGGGGAAGTCAATCGCGGATGTATTGGAGATGACAGTTGATGAAGGACTGGAGTTTTTTGAAAATCTGCCGCGTATCGCCCGTAAACTGCAGACTCTGCAGGATGTAGGTCTTGGCTATATCAGACTTGGTCAGCCGTCAACACAGCTGTCAGGTGGTGAGGCCCAGAGAGTGAAGCTGGCAACTGAGCTGTCAAAACGTGGAACCGGTAATACTTTTTACATACTGGATGAACCGACAACCGGATTACATGTCGCTGATGTTCATAAGCTTGTTGACATACTCAGCAGGCTGACAGAAAATGGTAATACCGTGCTTGTGATAGAGCACAATCTTGATGTCATTAAAACCGCCGATTATATCGTAGATCTTGGCCCCGAGGGTGGGGATGCCGGCGGTCTGGTAATAGCAGAAGGAACTCCGGAAGAAGTAGCGGATGTTGAAAATTCGTATACCGGCAGGTATTTGAAACAAATACTCGGCAGATAATATGCCGCAGAAGAAAAGGAAAATAGCTTAATGTCAAAATGTGTAATGTGTAAGAAGAATATCGCGGTGGTATTTACTACCAGATTTGAAGGCGGCCAGAGAATCCACGAGGGTCTCTGTCTTAAGTGTGCTTATAAAACCGGCATGGGTGGCATGGATGAACTGTTCGAGAAGGCCGGTATCAATGAAGCGAATATTGATGAACTGACTGAACGCATGAACAATGTCATGTCGCAGATGGATGGCAATAGTCCGGAAATGTTTTTGAAGTCACTGCTTGATGGCGATTTTGATGGCAGCGGCATGATGAATGCTTTTATGAACGAAGGCGATGACGCTGATCTTGATGATCTTGAGGATCTCGCTGACAATGATGAAGAAGACCAAATGGAGATGACTACACTGATGGCCCTTGAGGGACCGGAATCAGGTGATTTACAGCCGGCATCTGTTGGTGACAACTCAGATGATCTGATCCCGGCGCCTGACCGTAGATC
>JAQVJP010000166.1 GCA_028695145.1 Eubacteriales bacterium | reverse complement strand
AAAATATCAGACATTTTACCGATTCAAAATCTCATGGAAAACCTGATTTGGAGCTTCATAAGCGCTCAGTCCAACAAGCGCAGCATTAACCAGCTGACCATGGGTCTTCTTTTCCTGCAACTGGCCAATCACACCGACAATCTCTATGCCGGTCCCGGTGATGAACGCCAACAGATGATGCTGACAATTCTGCGTTATATTGAACAGCACTATTATGATGCTGAACTTAGAGTTCTCGCCGATGAGCTGCACTGCGATGTCAGCTGGCTCAGCCGGGAAATTAAAAAACAGTCCGGCCGGACTTTTACCGAGTTGTTACAGGACAGGTGCATGGAACAGGCTTGTTTCTTATTGAGAACTACTCAGCTCAAGGTCAGCGAGATCTGTCAGGACGTAGGTTATAAGAACTTCAGCTATTTCCACCGTCTCTTCCTGGCCAGGTACGGCATGACCCCCAAGAAATATCGCGACTGCAAATAAGGACAGTTTTTCAGTCATTTGATTTGCTATTTCAGATGAATGGTTCTATTCTAAAATAGTAGATAGCGGCGCCTGTTTTTCCGATACACCGGTACAAGCATACGTCAGCGATTTAGTGCAATTTTCATTTTTAAATTAGCGGCCGGATAGGTCGTAAATGAAAACAGACAAGGAGAGTGCGATATGAGCAACAGATATGAGTCCGCAAAAGAGATGTACGCGGCCATCGGTGTAGATACCGACGCGGCAATTAAGAAACTGAAGGATATTCCTGTATCGTTGCATTGCTGGCAAGGCGATGATGTTACCGGATTTGATCATGACGGCCCCCTGACCGGAGGTATCCAGACCACCGGTAATTATCCTGGTAAGGCCAGAACGCCAGATGAGCTGATGGCGGATATGGATAAGGTAATGTCGCTGTGTCCTGGAACCAAGAAGCTTAATGTTCACGCCTGCTACGCGATTTTTGAGCCGGGTGAGTTCGTAGATCGCGATAAGCTCGAGCCCAAGCATTTCGCCAAATGGGTTGAGTTCGCGAAGAAGAACAATGTCGGTATTGATTTTAATCCGACCTTCTTCTCACATCCTAATATGAAAGATGGCCTCACTCTGTCCAGTCCGGATGAGGATGTACGCAAGTTCTGGGTTGAACATGGCAAGGCCTGTGTTCGTATTTCACAGTATTTCGCTGAAGAGACCGGTATGCCCTGTGTCATGAATATCTGGATCGGTGATGGTTTCAAAGATGTTCCTGCCGACAGAATGGGTCCGCGCATGCGCTACAAACAGTCGGTTGAAGAGATTCTCTCTGAACCCTATGACAGAAATCTGGTTAAACCTTGCGTTGAATCGAAGGTCTTCGGTATCGGCGTTGAGTCATACACAGCAGGTTCCGCGGAGTTCTCACTGACTTTTGCCGCTACACATGAAGGATGCCTGCCGCTGATGGACAACGGACATTATCATCCAACAGAAGTTGTTTCTGACAAGATTCCGGCGCTGCTGACATTCTTCCCTGAGATCGCGCTGCATATCACACGCCCGATCCGCTGGGACTCCGACCATGTACTGCTGTTCGATGACGAGCCACGCGAAATGGCAAAAGAGATCGTCCGTTGTGACGCGCTTGATCGTGTTTACATGGCGCTTGATTATTTCGATGCCAGCATCAACCGTATCTCAGCCTGGACCGTCGGCTTCCGCAGCTGGCAGAAGGCCATGCTCAACGCACTGTGCACACCGCATGATAAACTCAAAAAAATGCAGGATGACGGTGATTTTACAGAGCTGATGGTAGTACAGGAAGGTCTCAAGACAATGCCTTTTGGCGATGTCTGGGCTAAATACTGTGAGACATGCGGCGTAGCCGGAGATGAATCATGGTTTGAAGACGTCAAGAAGTATGAAGCAGATGTTCTCAGCAAGAGAGCGTGATCTGCTGCTTGGTTGCAAGATGCTATTATTGACCTGACTATCGCAATGACAATAACAATAACAATAACAATTACAATTACTATTACAATAATCAAGTAACTGACATTACCCATCATCTATTGTCCATAAGTATACTGTCTGTCGTTCCCGCGGACAGTGTACTGTGGACAATTTTTTATCCAGAAATAACATAAACAGTACGCTTCACCTAACAGAAATATAATATTCTTAACTCATAAGGCAGACAACTTAAGATCTGACCTACATGGAGGAAGCCTGAGTGGAAGTACTGAAATTACATGAACACTTAACAGAGTATAATCCTGAACATATATCGAAACACATATCTGAACCTGCACAAGGACATATATCAGAGCACGATACAGTCTCAAACAACCCGCTCGCGCATCAGCTAAGTGAGATCCTTAACAATCGCCGGGTTACGACTGTTTTCCAACCGATCATATCACTAAGAGATGGTTCAATCTTCGCATATGAAGCACTCAGCCGAGGCCCTATGGGATCAGCATTGCACACTCCCGATAAGCTGTTTGCCGCAGCCGAAAAGCAGGAAAAAACCTGGGAACTTGAACAGCTCTGCAGAACGACAGCAATCGAGACAATCAGCAAGCTTAAACAAGATGCTCTGCTATTTCTTAACGTAAACCCGCAAATAATGCACGATCGCAAATTTCGCCAGGGTTTCACACGTGAGTACCTGCGCACATACGATATCAATCCGGAAAACATTGTATTTGAAATCACGGAAAAAGGCACCGTCGACAGTGTTCAGGACTTCATCAAGACTGTGGACCATTACAAAAACCAAAACTACAGAATAGCCGTCGACGACGCTGGAGCAGGCTATTCCGGATTAAATATGATTTCTGATGTGCATCCGCATTTTCTCAAACTTGATATGAACCTTATCCGCAATATTCATCAAGATACTACCAGACAAGCGCTCCTTAAGAGCCTCAGCGAATTCGCTTCGCTTACAAATACATATCTAATCGCCGAAGGAATCGAAACCAAGGAAGAGCTGCTTAAATTAATCGATATTGGCATTCATTACGGTCAGGGATTCTATCTGCAGCGTCCACAACCACAGCTGTTACCGCTCAGAGAAGACCTGATAGCTGCTATCAGAAATGAAAATAACAAGAAGAACCATCTGTTTTACAAAAAATCATCCGACCTCTATATCCGCAATATTGCCAACGCGCAGCAGACTCTAAGCCCGGATATCCGCGTATCGCAAGTCTATGAACTCATGAAAAATGAGCTCTCATCTCCGGGATATTGTGTTACCGAACATGGGCGTGTTATTGGTGTGGTAACAAGAAATGATCTCTTCCGTCACCTGTCCGAACTGCCAGGCAATCTCCTGATCGAAAAGAAAATCCAGGAATGCATATCTTCCTGCGAAGGCTGTAATATACTCTACTTCGATATAGATAATTTCAAAGCATATAATGATGTTTATGGCTTCGAAAACGGGGACAAACTGCTGCGGGCTTTTGTCCAGATGCTGCAGAAAAACGTCAATGGCGACGGCGACTTCATAGGTCATATCGGCGGTGACGATTTCATGGCCGTAGTTGACGGTGAACAATCAGAAAAAATCTGCATCCGCCTGATTGGAGATTTCGACCGGGAAGTACAAAAATTCTATAACCAAAATGATCGCGCGCGCGGCTATATAACCTGCAAAAACCGTCACGGCAACGAAGAGAATTTTCCGCTCATGACTATATCAATCGTAATCGTCAACAGCAAAAATTACAAAACCGCACATCAAATGTCAGAAGATATCGCCAGACTGAAAAAAGAGTGCAAGCAGTTGATCGGCAGCAATTTTATTTCGGGCAACATAGAGGAAGCTCACAACTTACTGTAATAATCGCGAATAAATTCGAAGCAGGCCCGGATATCAGGGTTATCACTCCTCTGAGGATTTATCTGCAGAGTGATGAAACGTCGCAGAGGCTTGCCGTCAATACGATATAGACCAAGATCAGGATCATTAACAGCTCCCCAGGCTTTTGCCGGGTAGAAGGCCGCGCCCATTTTAGACCTAATCATATTCCTCACCATATCAGGACTATCACTCTCATATTTATAATGTGGTTTGAAGTCGACTTCCGTGCAGTAT
>JAQVJP010000165.1 GCA_028695145.1 Eubacteriales bacterium | reverse complement strand
AGACACCAGACCGTTTCGTCGTCGTCTGACAGCAGAATGTCCGGTGATGATCGGTACTGTCCCGGTATATGATGCAGTAATTCATTATCAACGAGATCTTGCTGAGCTAACCGCGGAGGATTTTCTTGATGTAATCAGACTTCATGCCGAGGATGGAGTCGATTTCCTGACGCTGCATTGTGGCCTGACCAGAAAAACAATGGAGCAGATAAGCTCACATGGCCGTATGATGAATATAGTTTCCCGTGGTGGTTCACTGGTTTATGCCTGGATGAGTATGACGGGCAATGAAAATCCCTTCTATCAATATTATGATGAAATATTGGAAATCTGCCGTGAACACGATGTTACCATCTCTCTTGGTGATGCCTGTCGCCCAGGCTGTATCGCTGACGCCTCGGATATTTGCCAGATAGATGAGTTGGTACGACTTGGTGAACTTACAAAACGTGCCTGGGCCAGAGACGTGCAGGTGATTGTCGAAGGGCCGGGACATATGCCTATTGATCAAATTACGGCCAATATGAAGTTGCAGCAAACGATATGCGCTGGTGCGCCTTTTTATGTTCTTGGCCCGATTGTGACAGATATCGCGCCTGGTTATGACCATATCACCGCTGCCATCGGTGGCGCGATAGCGGCGTCGGCCGGTGCGGCTTTTCTCTGCTATGTAACTCCGGCGGAGCATCTGGCATTGCCAGATCTTGAAGATGTTAAACAGGGCATAATCGCGTCCAGAATCGCTGCTCATGCCGCAGATCTGGCAAAAGGAGTTCGCGGCGCACATGAGCTTGATAATAAGATGGCTCAGGCCAGACGGAAGTTTGACTGGGAAGAACAGTGGCAATGCGCGATGGATCCGGAAACCGCGAGGAAAATCAGAGATGAAAGAAGGCCTGAAATGGATGAATCATGTTCTATGTGTGGTAAGTTCTGTGCTATACGTAGTATGAACAGGGCGCTCGCCGGCGAGAAGATTGATATATTATGATTAGCAGATTTGTTGATAGTGATATCGTTGCACAGAAACACTTGATCAGTTTTGTGGTGGGCAGATAGACCAACCGCGCAGGTATTGCTCGGGTATTAGGTTCTCATTTGGTGTGTTGGGCGCTAAGTGGCGAATAGGCCAATATGGGTTGCGGAGAAGTTCGCGGCCGAGTGCTACAAGATCTGCTCTTCCATTGCCTATTATTTCTTCGACCTGTTCAAGTGAATTAATAAGGCCAACAGCAATTACAGGCACTTGGCAAGTGTGGCGGATTGTCTCAGCCATTCCAACCTGATAACCGGGATAAGTTTTTATAGGGGCGTTAAGCAGCCCGCCGCTACTTATATGCCAGCCGTCGATGGAGGCTTTTGCCAAGTTTATAATTTCCATTGTCTGCTTAAGATCAATTCCATTTTGCAGATAATCACTGGCTGATAGTCTAACAATTAATGGTTTGGGTTCTGGCCAGACGGATCTGATGGCACTGATTATCTCGATTAGAAATCTGGTGCGATTTATGAGACTGCCGCCATACTGATCACTTCTCTGATTGGAAAGAGGTGAAAGGAATTCGTGTATTAAGTAGCCGTGTGCCCCATGTATTTCCAGAAGATCATAACCTGCCTGGTCGGCTCTGGAGGCGGCCAGGCGAAAAGCTTCTATAGTTTCATTAATTTGCTCAATAGTCATTTCTTCTGGCATGCGATAATCTGTACTGAAGCTGAGCGCGCTTGGTGCGATAGTTGTTTCGTTTTCAGCTTCGCATTTACGGCCGGCATGGGCAAGTTGAATTCCTGCGGCCGCGCCACCTTCATGTATAAGATTTACTATTGAGGTGAGCCCGGGAATATGATCGTTTTCCCAGATGCCGAGATCGTTTGAAGATATGCGTCCCTGCGGTGTTACTGCTGTTGCTTCCTGAATAATCAAACCGGTTCCGCCAATAGCACGGGTGCCATAATGAACTCGATGGAAGTCCTTAACAAGGCCTTCATTATTACTGCTGTACATGCACATCGGTGCCATGACAATTCGATTTTTAAGATTAAGACTTCCTATTTCGTAAGGTTTAAGAAACTGCATTTAAATATCCTTCCTCATGCCATTATCATCAAAGGTTTTTTTGAGTGCGTTTTCTGTAGGGAAGATTGAAATAACAAGAACCACTGTCTGTAGGCCTGTGATGACTCCTCCAACTGTTGAAATTATCTCAATGCTTCTGCCATAAACAAGAATCATCGAAATTATTGTAAGGCTCAACAGTATTAGACCTAAGGTTTTCCACAACTTGCCGCAGTAGTGATGAGCAAAAATCCAAGTATCACTATTCTGCATGGATCTGCGTGTTCGATATCCGAATACGTAGTTTATCTCTGCTGGAGCTTGCTTAGAAAAATAACTGCCAAATCCGAGCATTGTTAATGGAATAAGTAAAGAAAAAATCGTCATAATTATCCATATGCCAAGCATGTTGTCACTTCCTGTCTTGCTGCCGCATTTAATAATTTCAATATACCACATATGATTATACCTGTAGAATCACTCCTTGTTAATAGCTTGAAACCACCTGAAGAGTTCTTCTGACTATTGCTGTTAATGTTATAATTTCCATGAGCTTAGTCAGCAACAAGGATGCATAACAGGGAGGATTACATGTCACAAATCGATGATCAGCTTAGAAATCTACAGCAGCAGAGTCTCAGAAAACAAGAATTAGAGAAGAAAATTCATTTGTTATTTGATGAACGCCAACAATTAGCGGAGAAAGTCCGCCAGCTTGATAGTATCAAACAGGCCGAACAAGCCGATGTTGAGAAGCTTCAGGGAAGAAGCTTAAGCAGATTGTACTATAGTGTAATTGGCAAAATGGATGAGAGAATTGATAAAGAACAGCAAGAAGCTTATACCGCTGCTGTTAAACATGAGACCGCATGTAGAGAATTGGCAGAAGTCGAAGAGGATATTGCTCGTAAACAGACTGAACTTGCATCGATCAGAGGTTGTGACAGGCAGTACAGTGATCTTCTCGCTGAGAAGACAAATGCGGTTAAACGCTCAGGATCTGCCGAGTCACAAGAACTTATGAAGCTGGAAAAAGAACTTGGATATATTACAAATCAAATTAGAGAAGTCAGTGAGGCCACAGCTGCCGGAAGATCAGCACGTGAGAGTGCTGACTCGATACTTACCAGTCTTGGCAGCGCGGAGAGCTGGGGAACCTGGGATCTCTTCGGTGGCGGTATGATATCCGATTTTGCCAAACATAACCATCTTGATGAAGCACAATCGAAGGTTGAATATCTCCAGATGCAGCTTCGTAGATTCAAAACTGAGCTTGCTGACATCCAGATATCCGCTGATATGAATATACAAATTGATGGCTTCCTGAAATTCGCTGATTTTTTCTTCGATGGTCTGTTTGCTGATTGGGCGGTTCTTGACAGAATTGGCAACTCAAAACAGCAGGTCACACAAACAAAACAGCAAATTGAGCAGGTGTTAAATCGACTCGATCAGATGAAGCGAACTTTTGCCGGTGAGCAAGAGAGGATTAAGCAGCGCATTTCTGAGATTGTATTGAGAGCGCAAGTGGGGATTTGATTTTGCTTGTTCGAGTCAAATACTACAATGTTTTTAGTCACAAGGACAATGAACTGCTATAAACTTGACCGAATTTCCAAACATCTTGATAAAAATCAAGTTTTCATATTGATTTTTTGATCATTGTGATATTCTGAATTCGTATATTGATTTTATCCGTGAAATCCAAATCGAATTATGCTTCATATAAGCAGGAGGTTACTATGATCAGGAGTTCGAGTAAGTTTTATCGTAATCTGTCGGCAATTCTAAGTCTGTGTTTATATCGATTAGGGCTATCATCCCACGGTTTTAACCGTGGGATGATAGCCCTCAAAATAATAGATATAGCTAAAAATAACATCTACAAATATGCTACCTGACTTTGAGAGTTGAATATAAAACATAGTGCTAAGCCCTGGTTAAAATCGGTGACTTAGCATTTTTTTTATTTGTCCATCGGATAGAAAATATGATGTGAGTGGAAGCTGTGTTAGTTCTGC
>JAQVJP010000052.1:6136-18075 GCA_028695145.1 Eubacteriales bacterium | reverse complement strand
TCCCGGAAATGTTTATAACCCTTGCGTATTGTCGATTGATCCAGCCAAGATAAGAAGCTCTGTCCATTGTTTTTATATTCAGATCAGCTGCTCTTGCGAGTTCTGGATTATCCTCCGGGATAGCTGCCGTATAAACTACAAGTTCAGGCAGGAAATCATCAATATTATTAGCTGAATGCCCGGAATAGATCTTGATTCCTTTTTTGGATAAGTGATCTATTCTTGGACCTCTATGCATATCCGCTCCGGCTGTTTTGAAACCCGATATCTGCGCAAGCTCTGCCAGCCCACTCATACTGATGCCACCAATACCGACGAAGTATATGCGGGCGCCTGGTTGTAAGTTAATATCTTTATAATTAGACGATAAATTATTCATATCGTAACAAACCACCTTTTAAATTGCATTCTGATATTTTATCATAACCTCAATGACAGTTCTATAGATGATCTATTGAGATCATAAGAAAAACATTACTGTCATGATTTATCATTAGTGTTATAATGGTGGCAGGAACTTTGGTAGAATTGACCTGAAACCTGTGCCCGTTCAAACAGAAATTTGTCTAAACGTAATAAGAATGGAGGAATCTACATGGAAATTACAAGCATAACCATTCGCAAAATGGGTAACGAGGGAAAAATGAAAGCAATTGTATCTGTCACCTTTGATCATTCATTTGTAGTGCATGATATCAAGGTAATTGAGGGCAACAGTGGATATTTCATTGCTATGCCGAGTCGTAAAACACAAGATGGAGAGTTTAAGGACATTGTACATCCTATAAATTCTGAGTTCCGTGAAAAATTATCCGGTGAAGTATTGAAAAAGTATCGTGAAGCTCTTGAGCAGCTTCAAGCTCAACAGCATGAGAGTGAGGAGACTATTGCTATGCCGCCGCCTGCACAGCTTGAAGCGGTATCAGAGGTAGAAACAGAAGAATAACTATTTTTTATATCTGTTATTTATGCAGGTTTCATGATTCTATGGAACCTGTTTTTTTGTGCTATAATTCGAAGAAATGAGATGATAATCAGGCTGGAGGTAAACGATATGACAATTGATAGTTCGAATAAGTATATTGTTGCTCTGGATCAGGGTACGACCAGCTGTCGTGCTGTTATTTTTTCCAGTATGGGAGAAGTTATTGCTTCGGCTCAGAAGAGTTTCAAACAATATTATCCTCAACCGGGATGGGTGGAACATGATGCTGAAGACATATGGCATACTCAGCTTGAGGTGCTGCTTGAAGCTGTCGATAAATCTGAACTTGATCCTCTGAAAATAGCTGCGATTGGGATTACCAATCAGAGAGAAACTGCTGTTCTTTGGGATCGCAGAAGTGGCAGACCTGTCGCGCCTGCTATTGTCTGGCAATGCAGACGAACTGCTGATTTATGCAAACGCCTGATTGATAATGGTCAAGAAACAATTATTAGAGAAAAAACCGGTCTTGTCCCAGATGCGTATTTTTCAGCGACAAAATGGCAGTGGTTGTTTGAACAGGATCCTCAGCTTCGTATAAGAGCTGAGCAAGGCGAGCTGCTTGCCGGAACAATTGACAGCTGGCTGGTTTGGAAGTTGACGGCTGGTAAACGACATGTCACTGATGTCAGCAACGCATCAAGAACTATGCTGATGAATCTTGAAACAAGACAATGGGACAGCGAGCTGCTTGAAATATTCGATATACCTGCAGCTGTCCTGCCCGAGATAGTTCCTTCTTCGGGTGTTGTCGGCAATGTTGATGAGAGTGTGTTGCCTGGTGGAATTCCTATTGCGGGAATAGCAGGGGATCAACAGGCTGCCTTGTTTGGTCAGGGTTGTCACAAGGAAGGCATGGTAAAAAACACATATGGGACAGGCTGTTTTCTGCTGATGCAGACGGGTCAGAGGCTCATTCGCAGTGATCGCGGTCTTCTAACTACCGTTGCCTGGGGGATTGGCGATGAAGTTTGGTACGCGTTGGAAGGAAGTGTCTTCAACGCTGGGTCAGCTATACAGTGGCTGCGTGATGAATTGGGTATTATCAGGAGATCCTTCGAATGCGATCAGCTGGCTTCAAGAGTTGATGACACCGGAGGAGTGTGCTTCGTTCCGGCTTTTACCGGGCTTGGCGCGCCATGGTGGGATATGCAGGCCAGAGGTACGGTCACCGGCTTGACGCGAGGTAGTTCCCGTGAACATCTGGCAAGAGCCGTTCTGGAATCAATTGCGCTTCAAAGCAACGATGTTCTGCAATGTATGATAAATGACAGTGCTTGTGAGATTCCTGTGGTTCGTGTAGATGGAGGTGCAAGCGTAAGTGATCTGCTTATGCAGATGCAAGCCGATTTTAGTAGAGTCCCGGTTGATCGACCGGAAATTACTGAAACAACGGCTCTTGGCGCTGCGGGTCTTGCAGGTATCGCGGTTTCAGTCTGGCAGAATGCTGAGCAATTTGCTGAGATTAGAAGAAGTAATAAGACTTTTTCTCCAGAGATGAGCGAGGAACATGTGAATATTAAAATCAAGTATTGGCAGGCAGCTGTATCTTCTGCTCGATATAACGCTGGGCAACTTGAAAAATGAATTTGTTGTTTGTGAATTATTTTCAAGATTGAGAAAAGGAAGGCCGGCATTGGATGGCAAAAAATAATAATTACAGATTTCCTGGTTACATCATGGCGGGTGCGATTCTCCTGATTATTGTTGGCTTAGCTGTGTTTGCGTTGGTGAGTCCTGCTGCAGGTTCAGGAAACAATAATATCGAAGCTTTGAATGCCAGTGTGGTGTTAATTGGAGATGATTCGATTAACAGCAGGTCGCACGTTAAATGGACAGGCGCAGCTCTTGAAGAAGCTGGTATTGCTGTTTATGATACCGAATTATCAGATCAGGAATCCGCGGTAGATGTATCAGAGATAATTACCGGATGGCATAACTGGAAACAAAAAAGCAGTCTGCCCGATGGACCGGTATGGCTTATTACTTCAGGTATAAATGCTGATATCGCTTTGGAAATAGGCATCAAGTGGGAAGAATCTTCGCTTGTAATGATTGACATTCCTAATACTCTTAGTTTGTTCAGTGATTGGCAGGATTTTGCATCAGCGGCTGTAATGCGTTGGCCGCAAGAAAAACATCTTATAATGATTCAGGAGGATTCTGATGATTTATCTGTTGAAAATGTGGGTTTATTGTTCGAAAGACTAAGTAATGAGGATTACAGTTTGTTTCCCGGATACAAAAACTCGCCGAATTCTTCAGTGAGGATGATTCAATCGTCAAATGGCTATACTCAATTGTCACTTGCAAATAACGGAGCACTTGCAATTTCTGCCTGGAACGATGAAATTGTGCTGCAGATTGTTTCAGCAATAGTGAACAAGTCAGTTGATAGTGAAGCTTTTGCCGGTGTTGAACTTAACTCTCTTCTTGAAAACACTCATTTTGAAATTATGATGCGCTGGTTGATTATACCTGCAGCTTGTTTGCTTGTCTTACTGCTGGCTGCTGTTGTTGGAATTGCAATAAATGGTGTTAATCAGAGTTCCGATCTGGATGTAAGATACAGATATCAGACATTGATATTCTACAGAGCTGTGCTTGCGGCAGCAGCGGTATTGCTCATTTTTATTTGTCTCATTACAATAGGCAGCCTGTTGCTGAAGTCTCTATCAATCTGGATGATATTAATGATTTTTATGCTTCTTATGATTTTACTGATACCTGATGCCAGAATCGGTATAGCTGAGGCCAAAGCCGAGAGATGCGCAGGGTTAAGGATTATATCTGGGCTCTTGTGGGTTGGCTTAATTATAGTTTTTGCCTGGCTTCTGTTGATAGTTGTATATTTGGCGCCGGTGCCTATTTTCAGTCTTGTCTGGATCGCTGGTGGAATGCTTATCATTATCACTGCCCGGTCCGTAGTCAGGCGGCTTGCGTCATCACAGTGCCGTATTTGGCTGACTTTGCCGATTGGCGCGCTTCTTGGTTTCGGCGGGTTTGCTATAGTTATTCGATATCTTGAATTGTTTTGATTGACACCCGGTAAGTCCGGTGGTATCATATTTCGGTGACCGCATGGCCCAGGCTCCCAAAATGCTGATGCATGCCTGAGGCAGCGAGACTGTATACAGGAGGAAATTTATATGTACGCTGTAATCGCAACTGGCGGCAAGCAATACCGTGTTTCGGTCGGTGATGAGATTTTCGTAGAGAAGCTCGTCGGAGAAGCAGGTGATGCCGTGAAATTTGATCAGGTTCTTGCAATTGCTGATGATAACGGCCTCAAGGCTGGTACACCCGTAGTTGAGGGTGCACTTGTAGAGGCAGAGATTGTTAAGCAGGGCAAGCAGAAGAAGATTGTTGTCTTCAAGTACAAGGCAAAAAAGGGCTACAGAAGAAAAAAAGGCCACAGACAGCCTTATACTCGTGTAAGAATCAACAAAATCAATGCCTGATTTCTTCTTTATGAAGGAATTTGACAATTGACAGAAGATGAGAGCCTTGCTCTCAGACACAGGTTCGCAGTATGATAACGGTGAATATATATCGTCAAAAAGATGGGTTGATTCGCAGATTTGAAGCGAGAGGCCATGCCGGACTTGCTGCTTCAGGACACGATATAATTTGCGCGGCGGTTTCGGCTATAGCGCAGACGATAATTGGCAGTCTTGAAGATATTGCCGGGATTAAGCCGCAATACAGTCTTGAAGATGGTGATATAAGTTGTGATACTGGTGAATACACTGCGATGACAGACAAACAGAAGGATGCTGCTTCCGTGCTGATGCAATCCATGGAAGTCGGATGTCTTCAAATAAGTATCAGTTATGGCAGTAAATATGTACAGGTTAAGAAATATAAGCTCTAACTGAAGGAGGTGCACAGGCATGATTCAGGTAAATTTACAGCTTCTGGCTCATAAAAAGGGTGTTGGCAGTACCCGTAACGGACGTGATTCAGAGTCCAAGCGTCTTGGCGCCAAGAAGGGTGACGGTCAGCTGGCAACAGCCGGCAATATTCTTTTCAGACAGCGTGGGACCAAGGTTCATCCGGGCAACAATGTAGGTATCGGTTCTGACGATACATTATTTGCCCTCATTGACGGTAAGGTCAAATATGAACGTCTGGGTCGTGATAAAAAGCAGGTCAGTGTTTATCCTGCTGAGTAATCTAAACTACATTTATGTCAAGAACAGAGGGTCTGGCCGAGGACTATAAGTGCGGCCGGACTCTTTTTCCATCATTGCGATAAGCAATAATTCCTTAGAGAGGTGCTAAAACCATGTTTATTGACAGTGCCAGAATCTATGTCCGAGCCGGTAATGGCGGCAATGGCATGGTTTCATTTCATACAGAAAAATATGTTCCCAACGGTGGACCGGACGGTGGCGACGGAGGTCGCGGTGGAAGCGTAGTCTTCTATGCTGATGATAACAGAAGTACACTGCAGGATTTCCGTTTTAAACGGAAGTACTCTGCTGAGGATGGCGAGAAGGGCGGACGACGCAAGTGCTACGGCAAAAGCGGAACTGATCTTGTGCTGCCGGTTCCGGTTGGTACGATTATCAAAGACGCAGACACCGGAAGAGTGCTGGCTGATTTAACTGAACCGGGACAAAAAGCAATAATAGCCAAAGGTGGCAGAGGCGGCAAAGGTAATATTCATTTTGCCAATAGTGTGCGCCAAGCCCCTAATTTCGCCAGAGCCGGTGAACCTGGTGAAGAATTTAATCTTCTCGTTGAACTCAAACTGCTGGCGGATGTTGGATTGGTTGGGTATCCTAATGTGGGTAAATCAACACTTCTGTCTGTAATAACAGCTGCCAAACCCAAAATAGCGGACTATCCGTTTACAACTATAGAACCAAATCTTGGTGTAGTGGCAGTCGATGATACAAGTTTCGTGGTTGCAGATATTCCCGGCCTTATAGAAGGCGCGCATACCGGACTTGGACTTGGACTGGCTTTCCTTCGTCATATTGAACGAACCAGAATGCTCATTCATGTTATTGATGTTTCCGGCAGTGAGGATCGCGATCCGGTAGAAGACTTCGACAATATTAACGCTGAACTTGGAGCCTATCATCCTGGTTTATCCGAGCGCCCTCAAGTAATAGCTTTGAATAAAATAGATATGGTCGATGAAGACGAGCTTGAACGCGTAAGTATGGCACTGCGTGAGCAGGGCTATGATGTTTTTCCTATGTGCGCAGCGATAAATGAACAGGTAAAACCACTTGTAGAATATGTCGCGGCCAAGCTGCAGACAATTCCCCAAACTGTACTTACTGAACAGGTTGAAGAGAGTGCTTTGTTTAAATATGAAGAAGAAGAACTCTTCACTGTTGCTGTAGAGGATGGTGTTTATAGAGTTAAAGGTAACTGGATTGAAAACCTGGTTGATTCAACAAACTTCGATGATAGTGAATCTCTGCAGTATTTCCAGCGTCTTATTCGTAAGAAAGGTGTTATTGATGCTCTTGAGCGTGCAGGTGTCAAAGAAGGAGATCTTGTAGCTCTGCATGACCTGGAGTTTGAATTTATATATTAATTTGCGCATTTCGGAAGGAGAAGCAAATGATAAATAGTAAGCAAAGAGCTTGGCTTAGAGCCATGGCTAATGATATGTCTTGTCAGTTTCAAGTAGGTAAGGGTGAGATCGATGAAGATATCATCAGAGGTCTTGATGAGATATTAACTACACATGAGCTGCTTAAAATAAACGTGCTCAAGACTGCAGCTGAACCGGTAAAAGACATAGCTAAAACATTTGCAGATAGTACCGGCGCGGATATTGTTCAGGTTATTGGCCGGCGTATTGTTTTGTACCGTTTTTCCCAGAAGCTCGCCAAAAAAGGCCAGAGCCTCAAGCTGCCATATTGAAAATTTTGCTTCTCTGTTTAAAATTGCCTCTGGCAGGTAGCCAGCTGACGTTGATAACGTTATAATAGCATTTGAGACAGATTATCTGTCTGACATCATTTTTTGAAAGAGAGGCTTGAATTATGAAAAAGTATGTATGTAATCTTTGCGGTTATGTTTATGATCCTGCAGATGGTGATCCGGATAACGGTGTAGCTCCAGGAACTGCTTTTGAGGATATTCCTGAAGATTGGGTCTGTCCTCTTTGCGGTGCAAGCAAGGATGAGTTCAGCGAAGAATAAGTAAAATTCGCGATTTGTTGTTTAATCACAGAGCCTTCCGGCAAATTGCCGGGAGGCATGTGGTTTCTTATCCGTTTATCTTAAGGAGAGATTGACAATGTCAGTATTAGCGATTAGTGACCAGGTTTTCGAAGTTGGCGCGTCTCATCCGGAGCGTAAATTATTTGATTGCCTGATGCCCACTCCACATGGAACAACCTATAATTCATATTTGATTTTCGGCAAGGAGAAAACAGCTCTTATTGATGCTGTTGACCCTGAGAAAACTCAAGTCCTGCTGAACAATCTTGAAGAGGCTGGTGTAACCAGACTCGACTATTTAATTAATCTGCATACTGAACAGGATCATGCTGGTTCAGCTGAAGCTGTTCGTCAAAAATACCCTGAAGTTGAGTTTATTACCAACGCAAAAGTGAAAGAACTGATGCATACGCATCTTCATATACCTGAAGACAGCATGACTGTCGTTACTGAGAATGACACAATCGATTTGGGTGGTAAAACACTCGGATTTATTATGATCCCTTTTGCCCACTGGCCTGACAATTATATGGTGCATTTAAAAGAAGATAATATTCTCTTCTCCAGTGATCTCTTTGGTTCTCACTACGCGACATCAAAAGCTTTTTCTACCTCAAGTGCTGAGCAGCGACTGGCAGCAAAAAACTATTTCGCAGAAATAATGCTGCCTTACAGAGCTCATGTGGCCAAACATGTTAAGCGAGTCCGTGAACTTGCTCCAAGGATGATAGCACCATCGCATGGTCCTGTCTGGTATGACCCTGATATTATTTTACGCAGATATGAGCGCTGGACTAGCGATGCAGTAAAAAATCTTGTTGCTATTCCTTATGTCAGTATGCATGATAGTACGAAGTTAATGGTGGAACGACTGACTATTAAGCTATCTGAGTATGGATTATCTGTTGTCTGCAGAAATCTTGGTGCTGAACCAGATTCATTATCTCTTGAGACCGGTCATTTCATAACTGATCTGGTTGATGCCGCTGCAGTGGTGATGGCTACACCAACGGTAATAGGCGGACCTCATCCGAATATTGCTTACGCTGCTGTTGTTGCTAACGCAATGAGACCTAAAACTAAATTTTATGGGCTGATAGGCTCTTATGGCTGGGGAACAAGAGTGGCTGATACACTTGACGCACTCACATCGAATATTAAAGCGGAGCGACTTGATCCGGTACTGGTAAAAGGTCTGCCTCGCGATGAGGATTTTGCCCGAATAGATGAATTTGCCAAAAATTTGGCGGAGAAAATCAAGGCGATTCCTGATTTGGTTAAACCATAATTCATAGACCGTCCCCGAATGAACCGTCCCCGAAGTGATTCGCGGGACGGTTTTTTAAAACAATCTCTGCTCAGTTTTATATGGCTTGGCCGGTTCACTATCATCATTTGTTTCGGAAATATCAACTGAGGTAGAATTCTTAATTGCGGAAATATTCGTAACGGCACCGGTTTCAAATGGCTTTTCTGATTCTCCTGTGAGCAATGCTAATAGTGAAACATAAGTTAAGCCCGGTTGCTTTTTCCATTGTGTGCAGATTCTTCTGGCAAGCTGCTTATCAGGCACGGATAATTTTATATTAATCAAATCGTGCACTCCGTCATGCTGACTCAACTCAACGTTGTAATGACCGTTCGCGTCGGGCTCATACGCCGCGCGCACTTCATGATCTCGTTTGATATCGCGTTTTCTGCTGCCGGTAGCTTGCAGTAAATAAGTCTTAACGTGAAGAGGAATCTGACCATCAAGAGTATTCAACACAGTCAGTCCATGTGAAGTTATATCACAGCGTTCGATAGGCTTGCCGGAAGCGTCTACATCATTTTCTTCCTTACGTATTCCTGAAATCAGCATATGATCCCGTACCAGCTCCTGATAAGCTTGTATGTAGGTGAAGTAATCCATATACAAGGTTTCCAGTGCCAGATTTGTCAACTGATTGCTGGTAATGGAAGGAATCTGTTTAACTATGGTTAGTATTATCAATTTACTGATAGCAAGTGTTTTGTTGTCCACTGTAAACTCCTTATATGTTTTAACCTTCAAATATGATATAAGACCAGACAGATGATATACTGATTATCAATTCGAGGTTTGTTGGCACAATTGATAGTATAACGGTTTGTCCTATTCTGCGAAAGTAGAAGAAGTTGTTTGTAGTGAAGATCTTAGCTTGCAGGCAACAAAATTGCATGAATATATAACCCGATATACTGTTGTGAAGAGCTTGGTAGATTTATAATTTAAACGGTTCTAAAAATCAGCTTCTATTAAAAGATAAGGAGATATTAAATTATGAGCAAGATACTGGTAACCGGTGGGGCAGGATATATAGGCAGTCATACCTGTGTCGAACTGCTGGCAGAAGGACATGATCTGGTTATAGTGGATAATCTTAGTAACAGCAGTTCTGAATCCTTGAAGCGTGTCAGAGAAATATCCGGTCGTGATTTCGAGTTTGTCAAACTTGATGTTTGTGATAAGGCTGCTTTAAATGAAGTGTTTAATCAATACGAAATTGATGCGGTTATTCATTTTGCCGGATTAAAAGCAGTAGGTGAGTCAGTTGAAAAACCGCTTGAATATTATCGCAACAATATAGACAGCACGCTTGCTCTATGTGAGGTTATGGCTGCCCATGATGTTTATAGACTTGTTTTCAGTTCATCTGCTACAGTATACGGTATGCCGGAGACCGTACCGATTACTGAGAATTTTCCGCTCTACTGCACTAATCCTTATGGTTGGACTAAATTCATGAATGAGCAGATACTCCGAGATATTGCTGCTGCTAACTCAAAATGGTCTGTTGTTTTGCTGCGCTATTTCAATCCCATTGGTGCGCATGACTCTGGAATGATTGGCGAGGATCCACAGGGGATTCCGAACAATCTAATGCCATATATTTCTCAAGTTGCTGTTGGCAGAAGATCAGAGCTTCATGTATTTGGTAATGATTATCCTACGAAGGATGGAACTGGCGTACGTGACTATATTCATGTAGTTGACCTCGCTCAAGGACATTGCAAAGCGATTGATTACACTGCGAGTCACAATGGAGCCGAAGCGATTAATCTGGGAACCGGACGTGGTTACAGTGTTCTTGAGCTTGTCGCGGCCTTCGAGCAGGCAAGTGGTCGTGAAATACCTTATGTTGTTGATCCGCGTAGGCCAGGCGATATCGCGATTTGTTATGCAGATCCGTCGAGAGCGTCTGAAATTCTTGGCTGGCAGGCAAAACGCGACCTTAAGACAATGTGCGTCGATACCTGGCGTTGGCAGAGCTCCAACCCTCAAGGTTACGAGACTGCCAAGAAGTGACTTGGCAGAAATATAGACATGTAAAAATTGCTTGACTGGGAGGTAAATTGTTTGCCTCCCTTTTTCTCAAGTGCTATTATTAAGTGACTTATGCGACATGTGTAAGATTTTTCTTGGTTATCGGAGATTAATAAATTGTGAAGAGTAATAAAAACAGATATAACGGCAATACAGATAACAACCGGAACAATAATACAAGCCGTTCGAATAAGCCCACTCCTGAATTATGGCAGCCCGTACCTCCCAGTAAGCGTACTTCGGCTCGCAGAGGCTCGCGCACAGGTGGAAGTAATGCAGCTGCCGGTACAGTATCCGCCAGATCAAACAGACGTGGTGGAACAAAAAGAACGAGTCGCGGTAGATTCAACAGGTTAGTGAGTAAATGGAAAAAACTGAGCAAAAAGCAGAAAGCTATTTATATTTCAGCTACGGTTGGTATTGTTCTGGCAGTAATTTTTCTTGCCGTCTGGTTGGTCTGGAGTTCAATGATGAATAAGGTTAATCTCATAGACCCGGATACGGAAACCGTGCCGGAGGAGTATGATTTGCCAACAGAGAGTCTCTTCCATCCAATCCCTGAAGTGAAGGGTGTTACAAATATTCTGCTTCTGGGAATTGACGCACGTGATCGCGAGAGCATAGCCGAGAGATCTGATGCCATGATGATTCTGACCATAGATCAGGGAAGTGGAAAGATCAAGCTGACTTCACTGCAGCGCGATATGCTTGTCTATCTTCCAGGCAAGGATAATCCTGTGAAAATTAATTCTGTAAATGTCGAAGGTGGACCTGCTCTGGCCATGCGCGTAGTCAACGATACTCTGCGACTTAACATAAAGAACTATGTCATAGTAAATATGCAGGGTCTTGAGGAACTAATTGATTTAGTTGGTGGTGTCATGATTGATGTTCAAGCCAACGAAGTGGCTCATATTAATAGCGGAGTCGCTGATGCCAATAGATTTAGCAATAATTATACCTCTGATGGCATTTCCAGTTCCGGCTTGCAAAAACTTAACGGACGTCAGGCTGTGGCTTACTCGCGCATTAGAGTGGTTGGATCTGACTACGCTCGTATGGGCCGTCAGCGTACTGTTTTACAGGCGATGCTTGATTCTTTTGCCGGTGCCAATATAGCCGCGAAAACCGGTATGATTACAGAAGGTCTTGAGTATATTTCCACTAATCTTACACAATCGCAAATTATGGATCTCGGTGTAAAAACACTGCCGCTGCTCAACACTGATATTGAACAACTACAAATACCCATTGACGGTTATTTCCGTGAGTATAGCGGAAATCAATGGGTCAATCTCTGTGATTTCAATGGTATGATTCCACTGCTGCAGGAGTTCATCTGGGGCAGGACATATGATTTCGACCCGGTAAAAGAAATAGCCGGCGCTCCAAACAGTAGTCTTGAACTGGTCGAAAC
>JAQVJP010000052.1:0-6036 GCA_028695145.1 Eubacteriales bacterium | reverse complement strand
CGCTGATAATGAAGAAGACGAATCAGCCGCCTGATTGCATTACGAACAGCAGGGAGAGACATGATTACTGATATTGTAATATTGCTAATAATTGTTGTGCTGGCTTATATCGGCTGGCGACGTGGTCTTGTTATGACCGTGATCAGCTTCGCGATGACGCTGATATCACTGGCTGTTGTCTGGTTCTTGATGGGACCGGCGACGCGTCTGCTTGAGAACGCACCTTTTCTAAAACCAATTTCTGACAACATTACGGAGAAGATAGTTGATCCGATGCAATCAGCAGGAAACTCTATTGCCGACGCGGTAGGCAGTCTGGGACTTCCGGCTGTTGCTGAAGAACTCCTGATCGACAAAGTCTCACAAAATGGTGATTCTGTGGCAGTCTGGCAGGAACTGTCAGGAACACTCTTCCGTATGGTTTTATCTGCAGGCTTGTTTTTACTTCTGTTTTCTGTCGTGATGATACTGGTTATTGTTATTGGAAACAGGCTGACAGGCATGCTTGATCATTTGCCTCTGCTTGGTTTGGCAAACCGTCTTGCCGGGCTGCTCGTCAGTCTGCTGCTGTGTCTTGTCGTAATTCACGCGATAATCTATGCTGCGGCATTGATATCTCCCGTTTTCCCTGCGGTAACTGATTGGATTAACGGATCTGCAGTTCTCTCCTGGTTTTATGAGTCGGAAATGTGGCAGGGACTTCTTGACACAATTTTTTCATAATTGGTTGCTTGACAAATCCTTCGGAAAACAATATATTAGACTCTGGAATTAGCACTCAGGTATTAAGAGTGCTAATTCCATAAAAAGAGTTTATATTGATTGATAAAGGAGGCACAAAATTATGACCATTAAACCTTTGGGTGACAGAGTTGTCATCAAAATGATTGAGATGGAAGAAACAACTAAGAGCGGTATCGTACTGCCTGGTTCGGCCAAGGAGAAACCGCAGGTTGCCGAGATTGTTGCCGTAGGACCCGGTGGAATCGTCGACGGTAAGGAAGTGACCATGCAGGTCAAGGAAGGCGATAAGGTTCTGATCAGCAAGTATGCCGGCACAGAAGTCAAGATGGACAATGTTGAGTATACCATTCTCAGACAGAACGATATTCTTGCCATAGTTGAATAATTTTATAAACAGATTGTAAATTCAAACAACATTAATTCTGCACAGGAGGTAGATATATCATGGCAAAAGATCTGAAATACGCAGAAGAAGCCAGAAGATCACTCGAGAGAGGTGTCAACAAACTGGCTGATACGGTAAAAATTACTCTTGGCCCAAAAGGCCGTAATGTGGTTCTCGATAAGAAGTTTGGTTCTCCAATGATCACAAACGATGGTGTTACCATCGCAAAAGAGATTGAGCTTGAAGATCGTTTCGAGAACATGGGAGCGCAATTGGTAAAAGAAGTCGCTACCAAGACAAATGATGTAGCCGGTGACGGTACAACAACAGCAACACTGCTCGCTCAGGCAATTATCCGCGAAGGCATGAAGAACATCGCTGCCGGCGCGAACCCGATGATCTTGCGCAAGGGTATCATGATGGCAGTTGAAGAGGCGGTAAAGGGTGTTCAGGAGAGCGCCAAGAAAATTTCCGGTAAGAAGGACATAACACGTGTTGCGGCTATTTCTGCCGATGACAGCTATGTTGGCGAATTGATCGCTGACGCCATGGAGAAGGTTACAGCAGATGGTGTTATCACTGTTGAAGAATCTAAAACAATGGGAACTGAGCTTGAAGTTGTTGAAGGTATGCAGTTCGACCGTGGATATGTTTCGGCCTATATGGTGACTGACACTGACAAGATGGAGGCAGTGCTTGATGAGCCTTACATTTTGATTACTGACAAGAAAATCAGCGCTATTCAGGATTTGCTGCCTATTCTGGAAAAAGTTGTCCAGACCGGCAAGAAACTGATTATCATCGCTGAAGATGTTGAGGGCGAGGCTCTCTCAACACTCGTAGTCAATAAACTGCGTGGTACTTTTACCTGTGTTGCGGTTAAGGCTCCGGGTTTTGGTGATAGAAGAAAAGCTATGCTTCAGGATATTGCTGTTCTTACAGGTGGTGAGGTCATCACTGACGAGCTCGGTCTTGATCTTAAGGAAACAACTATTGAACAGCTTGGTCGCGCACGTCAGGTTAAGGTGCAAAAAGAAAACACTATTATTGTTGATGGTGCCGGTAGTGATGATGAAATCAAAGCACGCGTGGCTTCGATCCGCTCACAGATTGAAGAAACAACTTCTGAGTTTGATCGCGAGAAGCTGCAGGAGAGACTGGCAAAACTGTCAGGCGGTGTAGCGGTTATTAAGGTTGGCGCTGCCACCGAAACTGAAATGAAAGAGAAGAAGCTGCGTATCGAGGATGCTCTTGCTGCAACAAGAGCTGCTGTAGAAGAGGGTATTGTAGCTGGCGGCGGAACATCATTCATTAACGCGCTGTCTCGTGTGCAGGCTTTGATTGCGGATCAGAGCGGAGATATCAAGACAGGTATCAGAATTGTCTTGAAGGCTCTTGAGGAACCTGTACGTCAGATAGCTGCTAACGCAGGACTTGATGGCAGTGTAATCTGTGAAAAAGTCAAAAACAGCGAGCCCGGTATCGGATTTGATGCTCTTAATGAGCAGTATGTGGATATGATGGAAAATGGCATTGTTGATCCTGCCAAGGTAACACGTTCGGCTCTGCAGAACGCTGCTTCAATCGCATCTATTCTGCTTACAACGGAAGCTGTAGTTGGTGATATTCCTGAGCCGGAGCCCCCGATGCCAGCCGGTGGTCCAGGCGGAATGTACTAATAGATAAATAGAATAGTTCGGCAATCACTTGATGAGTTTATTTAATGAAATTGCCGAATAGTGCCTCGCAGATAGATGGTTTTCTGTCTGCGGGGTTTTTTTATCAATTGAGCTTGTGGTGACAGAGCGCTGATATTGCGTTAAAATGATTTGAGGATTTAGGAGGTCATAGATTATGGATGATGTATTTCTTGAGAAAATTGTAACCAAGCGTAAGACCGGTAAGGATTACGCGATGATAGCAGCCGCTTTGGTCGGTTCTGTGGTTTTGTTTTTGCTGCTGCTGCAATTTGCCGCTTATATAAGCTTCCTCCTGCCGCTGGTGCTTATCGGCATTGGCTATGGCTTGTGGTTTCTTATAACTTCTATTAACAAAGAATATGAATATATAGTTACCAATGGTGACCTTGATGTTGATATGATTATCGCCAGACGTAAGCGTAAACGCGTACTTTCAGTCAAAGCAAAAGAGTTTGAGCTTATGGCACAAACCGGAACTACAGAAGAACGTGATGCTGAAAAAGGTGGTTATAAAGTCCTTGATTTTTCCGCTGCTGTTGGTTCGGATAAGAACTGGTTTATTTTGACAAACTATAAGCAGGAGAAGGTAAAAGTTATCTTTGAACCGGACGAGAGAATGTTGAAAAACCTCAAACGTTTTAATCCTTCAAGAATCAGATATGTCGGTCCTTTGAACTGACGAAGGAGAACATCTTAAGATGAGTTATTCCAACGCGGCAACGCGAACCCCTTTTTCTAAGATTGAGAAAAGCTGGATTTTATATGATTGGGCAAATTCGGCTTATGCCACAATAATTATGGCTGCCGTGTTTCCAATATATTTTGCCGAGACGGCCGGTGGAGCAGGTGTCAACGGTGATGTCTGGTGGGGATATGGTACATCTGCGGCGACTCTGCTTGTGGCTATTCTTGCGCCTGTTCTTGGATCAATTGGTGATTTTCACGGTATGAAGAAACGTTTGTTCAGCACGTTTTTATTGACCGGACTGTTTTTTACCTTGATCATGGCGGTAGCCGGCAGCTGGCAGTTGATGCTTGCAGGTTATGTAGTATCCTATATTGGTTATGCGGGCTCTTTGTTATTTTATGATTCTTTTATAACTGATGTATCAAAACCGGAACAGATGGATAGGTTATCTGCATGGGGCTATGCGATGGGTTATATCGGTGGCAGTACAATTCCCTTTGTCATATCGATAATACTAATATTGTTCGGTGGTAATTTCGGTCTTGATTCTGTTATGGCAGTCCGTCTGTCAGTTGTTCTTTGTGTAGTCTGGTGGGCTGTTTTTTCGTTACCCATGCTATTTCATGTCAAACAAGTTCATTACATAGACCGGCCTGCCGGTTTGCTCATCAAGCAGGCTGTGGTTGGTCTGCGTAAAACGGCTGCGGATATTGTTGGCAATAAGGCTATGCTTGTCTTCATGCTGGCATATTTTTTCTATATCGACGGAGTGAATACTGTTATTCACATGGCTACGGTTTATGGCTCTTCGCTTGGACTTGGATCAACCGGCATGATACTTGCGCTGCTTATCACCCAGCTGGTCGCGGTGCCCTGTTCAATCATTTTCAGTCGTCTGACGCAAAAGTACGGTTCAATCAGGATGATTGTTTATGCGATTATTATTTATTTTATAATTTGCCTTACAGGTTTTTATATGGGCTTCTCTATAGAGCAGCACACAGTCGGAACGGCAGCATATGAGTCTGCACTTGCTACTTCAACTGCTTTGTTCTGGGCTATGGCGTGCCTGGTTGGAACAGTGCAAGGTGGAATACAGGCGTTATCAAGATCTTTTTTTGGCAAGCTTGTTCCTCCGGAACGCTCTAATGAGTTTTTTGGCTTTTTCGATATATTTGGTAAGTTTGCCGCGGTTATCGGGCCGGCTCTCTACGCAACGGCTGCTGAATTCAGTGGCAGATCTTCATACGGAATATTGTCTTTGATAATTTTGTTCGCGATTTCACTGATCGTTATGTTTATCGGACGCGGACATTTAAAAGAAGCTGAGAGACAAGCTGATTACAGACGATGAAGCTTGAAAGTCAAACATTCAGGGAGAAAAAAATGACAGAAATTAAAATTCAATCTGAGACAAAAACTGATTACTCATCTCTTATAATGCCTGCAGGCACAGTAGATGCCGGATGCTATCAATATGAAATCAAGGGAACTGAAACCGATTTTATGGATAGACTTCATATTTCAGCACTTCTATCTATGATGCAGGAAGCAGCGTATCAGAACGCGCAGTCATTAAATATAGGCGCAGGATATCTTGATCCTATGGGCATATGTTGGCTGCTGTCAAAAATATCAGTACGAGTGGAAAAACTGCCGCGCTGGCTTGATGACATAACTGTGTGTACTTGGAGCCGCGGTCCGCGCAGATTACTTTTCCTACGTGATTATACCTTCTACCAAGGAGGAATAGATTCTAACAATATTATTGGACATGCAGCAACAGAGTGGTTTCTGGCTCAGAGTGAAGGACATAGACCGATTCGCCCGGATCAGGTAATCTCGGCTGATCTTATAGCAAGTCACCAGAGTGCGCCGGCTGCTTTTGATTTTACTTGTCCCAAACTAAAAAATCTTGATATCGCAACTGCAGAAGAGCCGATACTCACAAAATTCGCTGACTTTAGTGACATAGACCGTAATGGCCATGTGAATAACACAAGATACTCGGCCTGGGCTGTAGACGCGCTTCAAGCTTGGCTTGGCAAGTCATCAGGTAAATGTCAGCTGATGCCTGTCTACATAACAGGTCTTGATATTCAGTATATTTGCGAGGTTAAATTTGGCTCGCGAGTTGATCTGTATGTTAAATCAGAGGATGAGACTTCGATTCTGGCTGAAGGCCGTATACACAACAGTGAACAAGTTGTTTTCAGAGCCAGAGTTTTCTATATGAAATCTGAACAATTGTGAAATCCCGTTAACAAGCCGCTTATGTCAGGGTATAATAACTTCTGGAATCCTGGAAGTTTATTAAGTATATCTTGCTTAGGAGACCAGCTATTAAATGTCAAGAGGGAAAATAAAAAATCTTGACTAAAGATAGAAAAGCACCTTGACAGTAGAATATTGAACAAAGAGAGCATGCGAAACAGACCCAACACGGAAGTGGGTCTGTGAGCGACGGACAGTCTGTCCGATTACTCTTCTGGGGAATCCATGTTCATGCGAATTTCATA
>JAQVJP010000164.1 GCA_028695145.1 Eubacteriales bacterium | reverse complement strand
TTCAACAACAGCGAGGACGGAGAAGCCGCTATCGAGATTGAACGTGAACAGGCTATCCGTTTCCTCTTGAATCAGATAGACAAAGAAGAATGGTTGGAAGAATACTTTCCCAAGCAGATGGAGATGTATCACAATGCCATTGAACAAACCAAAGAACAACTACTACAACAAAGCATCTAACGTATGGCTATAAAAAATTCAAAACGATTTGCAGAAGTGGAATACTGCTTACAGCGGTATTTCGATACTTCGTTTGCTCCTGTGATGCGCAATGTTCAATCGGACTTGAGCAACAAACAGGTAAAGGAATATGCAGATTATCAAATGAGCTTTGGTGGAATCATGCGTTCAATGGCCAATAGCATGAATAACATGCCCGATGATTCCATGCAGTATGTAAAACTCACCGGCAAATGGAACAGCAAGACCACAGAAGACTACCTTGAAATGTGCCAAAAGCAGATAGCAGGGAATAAAGATTTTCAAAATGACTTGTTGAAATTATCCTCTGAATGGCGCAATGCAGTCGTAAAAGAAATAGGCCGAGAAAGATATGATGCCATGAGCGAGAAATTGGGTATGGATATGGCCTACGCCTATGTGGATTACCGAGTGCAGCAGATGATGATAGACAAACTAGTCAAAGACCGTATGCCCAAATCATCCGTGGAGTACATTGTTCGGAAAGCAGGAGAAGGCAGTCTATTCGGCATATCAACCATTCTGTCAAGGTCAGCACTCGACCATCATATTGCTGAACGTGGTGAAAAGGCCTATAACCCAAGTATTCTTGAAAAAGGAACGACAAAGGTCAGCTCCATTGGTATTGATGCACTATCCACTGGTGGTGTTGGTTCTTGGGCCAGCTTAGGACGGTTTGTCGGGTTTGAAGTAGCATTCAGTGGTATCGATTATTTAAGCAGTAAAAACGATAAAAGTGCAAAGACCATCACAGTAGAAGACTGTATCAGCCAAGGCGTATTTGGAAGTAAAGCCAATGTCTTTGCAGACTTTCGCAAGAAAGGTAGTCAAATCAAGTCCTGGGAGAATCCGTATGTATTATCCGTCAATCAAACACTTAACAAGAAAATGGGAATAGCTACAGAAAAACCTTTCTACGAAGACCTCTTCAAACCAGCTACCAAACAACCTTGGGAGTTGGACTTATCTACTGTAACGAATCAACGTAAGAAAGAATATGCCAATGTCCCGATGGTGGTAGCTCCGGGACATGAAGAAGAATACTTGGCAGCACAACGTGAGGTAAAAGCCAATCAAGAAGCAGCCAAGAAAGAAGAAACGCAAAGTAATGCGACGGTGGATGTGGAACCAGCATCGGCAAAAGAAGCCTATGAGCAAAAGCAACAAGAAAGTCAAGCGACAACTACACAGACAACTGGCAATACAGATGGTTGGTCAGGATTGTTGAGCAACATTGGATTAGATGGCATTGGAGATGTAACGCATAATCTGGCCTATGTTATCTCTATGCTACCAGATGTTTTGCTCGGACTGTTTACAGGAAAGACAGAAACATTTGGAAAGAAAGATACCCTCTTACCCATCGCCAGCATTCTGGCAGGTATGTTTATCAAGAACCCAATTCTGAAAATGACGTTGATAGGTCTTGGTGGTGCTAACCTAATCAACAAAGCAGGAAAGGAAGCCTTAACCGGACACGGAGACTATGGTGATAACGTAACGAAATCAGTGTATAAAACCTATGCCGATGAAGCATTGAATCCAAGAATCCAAAATCCAACTTTTCAGGGAAGTTGTCTGATAGCCAATATCGACAAAGTTCCTTGTACCATTCAATTACCTCAGAACGTAGTAGCCGCTTATCAAGCAGGTGCATTACCTCTGAATACACTGGCCAATGCCATACTAGCCAAGAATGACCAGATGACACAGATGGCTCAAAACAATTATCGTACTGTGGAAGGACAGAACGAAGACAGAGACCGCATGGTCACACTCAAATAGACTAATCATAGACACAACATAACATGAAAGAAAAGACTATAGCTGAACAGAACGCCGCCAACCGACAAGTTGATTTGCTGACAAATGCACTGGAGGCTGCAAAGACCAACGGTGGTTATTGGCTGAACACCACTCAGCGAATGGCTCCCAGATTTTATCCGAAAGGAGTATCTGTCAGTGCATTCAATTCCCTTACATTGGGATTGCATAGTGAACAAGGCGGTTATAAAAGTGCTTTATACACCACCTTTAATGAAGCCAAGAACCATGGTGCAGCCGTATTGGCCAAACAACAATCAGCACCATTCCATTGGTACAATTGGAAAGAGTATGTAAATCACAACAACCCTGATGATATCATCACTCGTGAACAATACAAACAGTTATCTCCCAAAGAGAAGGAACAGTACAAAGGCATTCATAACCGAGAAATTGTAAACCTATTCAATTTGGATCAGACTACTTTACCCATGGTAGATAAAGAACGCTACCAAAAGATGTTGGAGAAAGATGGTGATAATGAATCCCGTCTGCATACCAAGAACGAAGAAACCAAACTGCATATTGCCGTCAATGACTTCGCCTTACAGATACGTGACAATTTAGTCAATATCCGTAGAGACCCAAGTGGAATGCCACGTTACGATTCTGTCAAGGATTGTATCTATATGCCCGACCAAAAACACTTCATGCACTACACCGACTATGTACAGGAGTTGATGCGTCAAGTGGTAACGGCTACCGGTCATCAGCAACGACTGGCTCGTGAAGGCATGGTGATGAAAGGGGCTCAATCACCCTCCGAGAATGCAGAGAAGTACGAGAGCTTGATTGCTGAACTAGCTGCTGGCGTGAAGATGCAAGAATTGGGATTGCCAGCCAAACTTTCTTCTGATAGCATGAAGAACATCGATTTTTGGCAGAGAGAACTGGCAGAGAACAAATGCTTGATTGATGCCATTGAAAGTGATGTCAATACCGCTATTGACACCATTCATAAAGCAGAAAAAGGAGAGGCAGTGAGATATCGTACCGAAGAGAATCAGGATATTATTATGGAGGAGCGAACCAAGCAACTTCCAAGAATAGATTCACGAGAATGTGCCATTATGATTGACATCATTCGTCAGGGCGGTATGCGCATAGATGACCGAAACTTTGCCACACCCGAAGAACGCTCGATGTTCAAGCAAAAGTTCGACTTGGACTATTATGAGAAAGAACTGAATTATGGCTTATCCAAGACCGATAGCGATGACCCCGAAATTGTGGAAGTAGCCTATACTAAAGCTGTAGGAGAAGGCACTCGAATTGCCAGTGTGCTTTCTGAGTATATGCCTTCGGAGTGGAATGTCAAAAACGGCAACTACGTGATTGCAGAAGCACTCCATGATATACCCGATAAGAAGAGTAAAGAAATTGTAGTGGTCAAAGACACAAAGACAGGAATTACAGATGTAGTTCTGCCTGCGTGCGCCGCTACCGGTGGTGTTGTACAATTAGCAAACGGAGAGAAACGCTCGTTCTACTTAACGCCTGATGAAGTGATGTCAGAGGCTGAGCGTAACCAGAACAATGCCAAAATTATCAAGAATGATTTGCCGGGCTTCAGTAAAGAGCGCATTGAAAATGCATTGCTGAAACGAGGTAGTACGTATGTCCGCTTCTTTAATAATGATGGAGCACTTGGCTATAAGCCCGACGATACCTACTTTGAGAACAAACAAGTAACCATTGAGAAACTTAAAGGTTGGGACTTGAAAGAAGAATCCAAAATGGATGTTTCAGAAGCGGTTAGCCGTTCCTTGTCACCCATCTTCGAACATATTCAGATGATGAAGGATGACCAAAACCGATGGGCTATGTACCTCAAGCCACAGAACGAAGATGGTTTTAGCATCTATCCAGAGAAGACCGACTTAAATCAATTCTTCGCTACCATCAAGCAAAACCAGATTGAAGAAAGCCAACAACTCAGACAGGAACTGGCCATGAAGTATTATGTAAAGGCTCAGAATAAACCAGACTTGAAGTTTGACTTATTTGACAATGGTGTCAACAAAGAAGATACCGATAAGATTGTGCATGTGAGCATCTTCCGAACCCGTGATGATAAATTGCTTTGTTTGCCGACTATTGAAGGAACCGAAAAG
>JAQVJP010000051.1 GCA_028695145.1 Eubacteriales bacterium | reverse complement strand
TGCTTGGTAATAAAAGTCCTTACTCAAACAGATTTACACTTGTATTCCAAAGTCTGAAAATGATGTACGATTACAAGCTAAACTTGGTAGTAAGAACCCCACGGGCTTGCCCGTGGGAGTAGTCAGTGAATCATAACTGCCAGAGCATGGCATGCCAGTCATTCTGATCTTTCTCCTGAATCAGATTCAGACCAGCGGCAGCAAGAGAACCACGCACAATGTCGGCTTTTGCCGAGATTATTCCGGAAGTAATGAGCATCGATCCTTGCTTCATGTATCGGGGGAAGTCCTCGGCCAAACTGTTAATAACGTCAGCAATAATATTTGCCACAATTACATCATACTGTTTATACTCAGCATCAGCCAGCTCTCCGCTATGGCAAATTATCTCGACATTGTTTTGTGTGGCGTTGGCTCTGGCAACATCTACTGCCATCTGATCAATATCGATGGCTTCAACATGGCTGCAGCCGATTTTAGCTGCTATTATGGCCAGAATCCCGCTGCCTGTACCAAGATCAAGTAAACTATGCTCAGGCTCAAGGATTTCGTCAAGAAACTCAGCGCAAAGAGCAGTAGTTTCATGCGTACCCGTACCGAAGGCTGAACCGGGATCAAGAGAAATCACGATTTCTCCAGGTTTAGAATCATACTCTATCCAACTTGGATTTATTATCAGTCTGTCAGTCAATCTGGTCGTATCATAATACTGTTTCCAACCGTCAGCCCAATCTTCTTCATGAACTTCACTGTAGCCCAGATATCCCTTACCCACATCAAGAAACTCGCCTATTTCCAACAGCTTATTTCTTAACACCTGCTCAAGTTCATTTAAACTGACATAAGTTTTTGGCGCGTCATCGTAGAGTTCGGCATTGGTCAAAGAAATCTCAGCATTTCGTCTTATGCCCTCATCGAATTGAGCGAAATAAGCCTTGATTTTAACAACTGGATCAAGATTATCCATGAAATCATCATCGGCATAGGTCAAACTGTCCGGTGCCATGAGCACCTCTTTGATTTCCTCAGCATCTTGTACCTGAACCCCATCAGCTCCAAGAGAAGACAAAAAATCGGTTATAACCTCAGAAGATTCATGTGTAGTTTCTATACTGAATTCGAGCCATCGCATTCTTCTACCACCTTATATAAATAAATCCTTATTTAAACAGGTCCTTCAGCTTACTGAAGAAGCCGCTCCGTTTCTGATAATTCTTCTCTGTACAGGTTTCCTCAAATTTACGCAGAAGCTCCTTCTGGTCTTCATTGAGATGCGCCGGCACTTCAAGAATGACCTTGAAGCGGTGGTCTCCGCGCATATTGGAACGGTTTATATAAGGAATACCCTTGCCTTTTATCGTAAACATATCCCCCGGTTGAGTTCCTTCTTTGAGATTAAACTTATGTGGTCCGTCTATAGTCGGCACATCTATCTCAGAGCCAATTGCCGCCTGGGCAAAAGTAATCGGCACTTCACAGTATGTATGATAGCCTTCACGTTGGAATACCGGATGCGGTCTTAAATGTACTTCAATATAAAGATCCCCATAGGGACCACCGTTAGCACCTGGTTCTCCTTCGCCGCGGGCAGTAAGCATCTCGCCCTCATTGATGCCAGCCGGTACTTTTATCGACAGTGTTTTTGACTTCTGTACGCGGCCATTTCCACCACAGCTGGGGCAAGGGTCTTTTACCGTTGTTCCTTTGCCTCCACAGGTTGGACACGGACGAGATGTCATAACTGCGCCAAACATGGTCTGTTGACGCTGCTGTACCTGACCCGTGCCATGGCAGGTCGGACATTGATCGGGTTTGGAGCCATCACGTGTACCATTTCCATGGCAGGCATCACACAAGTCTTCTTTGTTGATCTTAATTTCTCGTTCCACACCAAACGCGGCTTCCATGAAATCAAGATTCATACGGTACTTAAGGTTGGCACCACGTTGAGGACCGGTTCTACGCTGGCGTGAGCCGCCAAACCCACCGCCGAAGAACGATCCGAACAAATCATCCAGATCGATATCAAACCCGGCTCCGTTGAAGCCGCCGAAACCTTGACCATCTACACCGGCATGGCCATATTGGTCGTAATTTCTACGTTTCTCAGGGTCACTGAGAACCGCATAAGCCTCATTAGCTTCCTTAAATCTGGCTTCAGCTTCCTTATCCCCTGGATTCAGGTCTGGATGATTTTTCTTGGCTATTTTCCTATATGCTTTTTTTAGTTCGTCATCCGAAGCGCTCTTGGAAACGCCCAAAACTTCATAATAATCTCTCTTATCCGGCACAGTCTGCCTCCTCCTTCATGAACAGACAAATCCCGCCCGCCTGATCGGCGGGGCGGGAAGTGTCACGATGATTCAGAATTTCAGCTTAATTGGCACTTACTGATCTCCGCCTGCATCCTTGAAATCAGCATCATACGTACCGCCCTGTCCGGCGTCACCGCCAAAATCAGGATTAGCCTGCTGCGGGTCGCCAGCGCCGGGCTGTCCGCCCTGTTGCTGATAGAGCTTCTCACTGATCTTATAGAAGGCCTGCTGCAGAGCATCTGTATCAGCCTTGATAGCTTCAATGTCATCACCCTTCATGGTTTCTTTTAGCTTGGCGATGGCATCCTCAACCGGCTGACGCTCTGACGCGTCAATCTTATCTTCGAGATCTTTCAACGTTTTCTCCGCCTGATAAACAGCGGAATCAGCGTTATTTCTCGTCTCAACTTCTTCCTTCTTCTTCATATCCTCAGCAGCGAACTGTTCAGCTTCTTTTACAGCCTTATCAATTTCTTCATCCGACAGGTTTGTCGAAGCGGTGATAGTAATATGCTGCTCTCTATTGGTGCCTTTGTCCTTGGCAGATACATTAACGATACCATTAGCATCGATATCGAAGGTAACCTCAATTTGCGGAACACCTCTTGGTGCGGGCGCGATGCCATCAAGGATAAACCTACCAAGTGATTTATTATACTGAGCCATCTCACGCTCACCTTGGAGAACATGAACTTCAACCTGTGTCTGGCCGTCAGCGGCAGTTGAGAAAACCTGGCTCTTCTTGGAAGGGATAGTTGTATTACGCTCAATCAACTTGGTCATAACACCACCCATGGTCTCAATTCCAAGAGACAGCGGGGTAACATCAAGCAACAGCAGATCTTTGACATCGCCTGAGAGAACAGCACCTTGTATGGCAGCACCCAGAGCAACACATTCATCAGGGTTGATTCCTTTAAATGGATCCTTGCTGAAATACTTCTTAACCGCGTCCTGAACAGCGGGGATTCTGGTAGAACCACCAACCATAAGTATTTTTTCGATATCGCCGGGTTTAAGACCAGCGTCAGCCATAGCATTACGAACAGGACCCATAGTTTTCTCAACCAGATCTGCCGTGAGCTCATCAAATTTGGCACGGGTTAGAGTCATATCAAGATGCTTCGGACCTGTAGCGTCAGCGGTAATGTATGGCAGATTGATATTTGTTGAGCTTACGCCTGACAACTCAACTTTAGCTTTTTCAGCGGCTTCACGCAGTCTCTGCATCGCCATTTTATCAGCGGTCAGATCAACGCCTTCACTCTTCTTAAACTCCGCGACCATCCAGTCAACAACTTTCTGGTCGAAGTCATCGCCGCCCAGCCTGTTATTACCATTTGTAGCCTTAACTTCAAAAACGCCGTCACCAATTTCAAGAATTGAAACGTCAAAAGTACCGCCACCAAGATCAAATACCAGAATCATCTGATCCTGATCTTCTTTATCAAGACCATAAGCGAGTGATGCAGCTGTTGGCTCATTGATAATTCTCAGAACTTCAAGACCAGCGATTTTACCGGCGTCTTTTGTTGCCTGACGCTGTGAATCACTGAAATAAGCCGGAACCGTGATAACAGCCTGTGTAACAGTTTCACCAAGATAGGACTCAGCATCTGCTTTTAGCTTCTGTAGAATCATGGCTGAGATTTCTTGTGGAGAGAATGTCTTATCGTCAATATGCACCTTATGACTTGTGCCCATTTCTCTCTTAATTGAAGAAATTGTGCGATCAGGATTAGTAACAGCCTGACGCTTCGCTACCTGCCCGACAAGTCTCTCACCAGTCTTGGAAAAAGCCACTACCGACGGAGTTGTGCGATTGCCTTCCGCGTTCGCGATAACTGTAGGCTCGCCACCTTCTATAACGGCAACACATGAATTTGTTGTTCCAAGGTCAATACCAATAATTTTTCCCATATGAATTCCTCCTGCTCTTATCCTGATCTTCTTAGTCAGGACATTCGATTTTATATTTCAAATTTAATTTGCAACTTTAACTATACTGTGCCTTATGACAAGATCCCCGCGCTGATAACCCTTCTGCAGAACTTCAACTACTGTAGAAGGCCCAACACTGTCATCTTCAACATGCATAACCGCATCATGAAGATTCGGATCAAAAGGCTCATTGAGACAGTCTATTTCACTTACTCCGAGCTTCTCCATAGCCTCACAGGCCTGTTTATGAACGAGAGCCAGGCCTTCAGCTATTTTCGCTGCTTCCTGAGATTCAGTTTGCTCTACTATCTTAGCCGCTCTATCAAGATTATCAAGTACAGGCAGCCATTCTTTTACAACCGAAGCCACTGAATCGGCATAGATAGCCACTTTTTCCTTCTGGCTTCTACGACGGAAGTTATCATACTCAGCGGCCAGTCTGAGGTACTTCTGACCAATCTCGGACAATTCCTGCTCCTTAGCGATTAGCTGTTCGCGCAACTCAGACGTCTCATCATTCACTTCATTGTCAATAAGTTCTTCAACATTTTGCTTGTCCACATCAGTCGCTGATGCTTCCATGTTTTCAGAGCCTTCAGTACTGATCTCTATAGGATCCTCCGGCTGTACTGTATCAGCCGCCTCCGCGCCTGCAGAATGATTTTTCTTCATTTACACTATTCCTCCATTTTCGTCCTCACCATTCGCGAGTCTTCTTATCTGTTCATTAACCGTCATTTTGACGAAATTGATATGTGAAATCACCTTGCCATAAGCCATACGTTTAGGACCTATAACACCGATCTTGCCGGCGACTGTGTCACCGATCTTATAGCTTGTGGTTATGAAGCTGCACTCCTTGAGACCGTCGAGCAAAATCTCCTGACCTATACGCACCATATATGCCGGATCATCTGCCGCATGACATTTTATATGAGTACCATTATTAACCAGCTCTTCGTTATTTTCATAATCACTATGACTAATATCCTGATCTTCCTTAAGCTCACTCATGTAGCCCGCGACCAGTTTGTCACGATTGAGAGTCTCAAGAAAATCATGAGCCTTACGCACATCCTGAAATTCAGGCTGTGCCAGCAGTCTGTGGCTGCCGTCGAGGTACAGATCAAGCTGATCAGCCTGTTTGATTGACAAATAAGCTTCATACATAACCTGATTAATAAGAGACTCAGGAAGCGGGGTATGCCTGGCAGCGGCAGCTACCGTAACAAGTGTTATATCATCCAGAGTCATACCGGACAAGCCATCTTCTATCGCGCTGGCAACCTGCATCAGCTGCTGTGCGTCGAGCATCTCCGGAATCCTGACAAGCCTGTCCTTAACGACACCAGCAGAGAGTACAACAACAACCAATGCTCGACCAGGCTCAATCATAAGCATCTTGATCTGTTTAAGATGACTCTTCCTGTATTGCGGCGACAAAACCAACGATGTATAATCTGTCTTCTCAGACAAAACAGAAGCAGCCCTGCGAATCAGCTGTGTGACCTCATCCATGTTCTCACGCAGATAACTGCGAATAACTTCGGCTTCCTTCTGCGGCAGATCTTCAACCTGCAACAGATGATCAACATAAGCCCGATATCCCTTATCAGAAGGCACTCTGCCAGCGGAAGTGTGAGGCTGCTCAAGATAACCCAGTTCTTCAAGCTCCGCCATCTCGTTACGGATCGTCGCGGGACTTACATTAAAACTGTACTTGTTGACAAGACTCTTCGAACCAACAGGTTCCGCTGTACCGATATAATCATCAACAACAGATTTGAGAATCAGATTCTTCCTGGCATTCAAACCCACACGACTCACCTCACTTCCATAAATTAGCACTCACAACTCGCGAGTGCTAAAGATAATTTATCACCGCTCTCCCGATATGTCAATCAACAATCAGGCTCAAAAGTGAAACAGTTGTGAATTCTTCATGAACGTCAGCAAAAGTCAAAGTATAATTAAACGAATTCTCTGAAGACAATATTAGCGAAATCCAGACCTCTGTCTGTGAGGTGAATTAAGTCATCATCAACTTGTATCAGACCTTGTTTTTGCAAAACTGATATTTCATTTGTGAAAACATCAAGCGGGTCGGAGCCGTAGCGCTCAGCAAAACCGGCACGACTAACGCCTTCAAGCAAACGCAGCCCAAGCATCATCATTTCGCGCTGCATATCATCGTTATCAAGCACCTCATCAATATGCGAAACAGTATATCCATTGTCTGAAGCAGACCAGGCTTGAATGTAATTTTTTACATCTTCAGTGTTGCCTCGGCGAACATTTCCGATATAACTGTGTGCGGCAGGACCGAAGCCATAATACTGTTTAGCCTGCCAATAAACTAAATTATGACGACTCTCGCCTCCTGGTCTGGCGGCGTTACTGATTTCATAATTAACAAATCCCGCCTGATTAAGTCTATCAATTATCAAATGATACATTTCTCGTTCAGCATCCTCATCAGGCAGTAATTCCGGATGATCAATATAACACCGGTAGAAGGGTGTACCTTCCTCAAGAATTAGAGAATAGTAAGAGACATGCTCCACCGGCAGAGATAAGATTAAATCCAGCGTTTCAGATACATCTTGCACAGTTTGATCCGGCAGACCGATTATCATATCCGTACTGATGCGTTCGAAGCCAGCGGCCTCGGCCTGTTTTATCGCCGTTATTGAGTCTTGTACAGTGTGAATCCGCCCGAGTTTTTTCAGCAATCTATCCTGTGCTGCCTGCATTCCAAGGCTTAACCTGTTTACGCCGGACTGTCTCATTAACAAATAATCTCCGGCACCCAGAGTAGCAGGATTGGTTTCGAGAGTTATTTCACAATCCTCCGCAAGGCCAAATCTGTTGTTAAGCAAATCAATTATTTCCGCTACCTGTTTTGGACTCAAAAGTGAAGGAGTACCACCGCCAAAATAGATAGTTTTCAATTTAGCAGAATAGCTTTCCTTCTCAGCTTGCCTCCAGGCAGCTTCGATTTCATTCTTAAGTGCCCGGTGCCAATCGGTCATCAGATGCTCAGCACCCGCGAGCGAAATAAAATCGCAATAGCCACATTTCTGACGGCAAAAAGGCACATGAATATAAGCCGCTTCTACCGGCTGTCTATCAGTTTTATTGTATTTTGACAAAACTTTGTTCCTGCTTATTCATAATTCTATTTAATTTCTTGAGAAATTTCTGGAAACTTGGTGATTGATTCTGCTCAAGCTGCATGAAAGGTGCTATTCTACTGGCCCACTCATACTTATACTGTCCAACAGCAGGATAGCCGATTCTAATCAAACGTTCCGCTTCACGACCATAAATCGCTCTTGCGAGCACCTCCCATGTACCACATATACTATCCTGTTCATAATTATCCAGAACAGTCCGATGTATTTCAGGAAAAGCCTTCAAGAGAGCCTGGCGATCACCGAGCAGCCATGACTCCATTTCTTCAACAGAAACACCTATGACATAGGGAATTCTCTGTCCAAATTTCTGCACAACCCGTTCCAAGTCAACATATATCTTATCTGCCGATTCATCATCAGAATCCATAACAATGATCAGAAGAAGATCTTCAGGCCGAAATATTTCAGCATATGCTCTCACTTTTGCCGGGAGCAGATCCATAAGCCCGCTGGCAAATCGCATTGGTTTTGCCATATAATCATTGGGCAATCTGCCTTTGCCTCTGTGAGCTCTGATCTCAAAGCTGCAAGCAGATTTCCTGTCTGCAAGCCAGGTAGCGATTATATGCTCAAGAACTACTGAACCTGATTTATCTTCACACAAAACTTCTATATGCATCTGCTAAGCCATACCACCTTGATCATCATTATTTCTATCCTGATCGAAATGTCCGGAATACCACATGGCACCCATACCTACACCCTGCTTATACATCGAAGAGATCAGAGGATCATCTCCTATGCATCTTGCCGATGTCATCCCATGAGTAATATGATCCCCGTCGTAAGAGCTGTGACGCTCAAAAACCCAGACCTCATCAGGCTTAAGTGATTCGAGTATGTAGGGGTTATGAGTGGTAAAGAGAATCTGACAGCCCGGGTTGCGAATCGTGTAATCACGCATCTCAAAAGCAAGAATATCTACCATATCATGATAAAGACCACTATCCGGCTCTTCGAAACAAATCAAAGGTCTCGGTTTGGGATCCTCGAGCAGCAGCAAAAAAGTAAACAAACGCAAACTACCGGATGTAACTTCACCATCAAGAAAGGCATCATCGATTCGCTTGCCATCCGGTATATGTTTAGAAATTTTTTTAATCATCGTGTGATAGCTGTCACTATGTTCATGTTTGAAGTACTCAAGCACATTCCGGATATTATCACAGTTCTCATTCAAGTGGCGGTGACCACCACTCTCGGGGGAAACGAATCCAGGATCTCTATTTTCAGGAGTGCATTGATACCAGCGCTGCAGCTGCCAGTTAAGAGAACTCAGTTCCGGATACTTACGAATGGCACCAAAAACAGACAACGCCGGGAACTTCAAATCGGACACTTCAGTTTCTACCAGCATGCCATCCTCATAAACTTGCCCCTTACCCTGTTCGAGTGCCAGCAGCTGCTGCTCACGTATATTGCCTCTTTCGGGGTAGATTTTCATAACATGCTCACTACGTACTGATGGTCTGTGATAATCATCGCTGCCAAGCTTAAGCATATAATTGAGATAACAATCACCACGCTGGTACCACATCAGAAGGCCGAAACTTATCTCGTGATGAACACCAAGCGTACTCAAACGCGCGAAGCCGCCACGCTGTTTACGTGAAGCGGCAAAAGGCACACCATGCTGCATGCAATCAGAAATAAAATTCAAAGCTTCAAACAGAGCGCTTTTGCCGGTGCTGTTTCTGCCAATCAAGCCGGTAAGCGGTTTTATCGAGCCATTCAATTCCTGATAAGCAACACCTGCGGCCAGCTGCTGCTTGAGATCATCAACCGATAATCCGAACTGTGTATTGTAAAGAACACCGAAATGCGATAGATGAATGCCCAGGAGCAAAACTAATCACCTCTTATTTATTGTCTTCAGCCGGTTCAGAATCACTCATAATTTCCTTAAGAGAAGCGGCAAGTCCGGCCAAACTCTGCAGCTCTGAAGGTATTATTATCTTAGTAGCCTTGCCATTTGCTACCTGTGCCATAGTTTCAAGGCTCTTGATAGCGATCAGGCTCTTGTCCGCACCAACATTTTTTATCATTTCAAGTCCGCGGGCTGTAGCATCCTGAACCTTAAGTATGGCTTCTGCCTGACCTTCAGCTTCTCTGATCTGAGCTTCCTTCTTAGCCTCGGCTCTCAAAATAGCAGCTCGCTTCTCGCCCTCGGCAACCCTGACAGCAGCTTCCTTCTCACCTTCAGAACGCAGAATATTCTCACGTTTTTCACGTTCAGCCTTCATCTGACGTTCCATCGCGACCTGAATTTCTTTTGGTGGAATAATGTTTTTCAGCTCAACTCTGTTAACTTTTATGCCCCAGGGATCAGTTGCCTCATCAAGAATAACACGCATTCTTGTATTGATCAGATCACGGGATGTCAGAGTTTGGTCAAGCTCCAGATCACCGATGATATTTCTCAGAGTTGTAGCCGAGAGATTCTCAATAGCGATAATAGGATTATCAATACCATATGTATACAGCTTCGGATCAACTATCTGATAAAACAAAACTGTATCTATCTGCATTGTTACGTTATCTTTTGTAATAACAGCTTGAGGCTGGAAATCGGCAACCTTCTCTTTTAGCGAAACAACTTTTACCACGCGGTCAATAAAAGGGATTTTCATGTGAATACCAACCGGCCAGGTAGAATGATAGGCTCCAAGCCGCTCAATAATGAAATTAGTGGCCTGAGGTACAATTCTGATATTTCTTATTAGAATCAGAAAAATAACGGCAAGAGTTACAATAATCGCTATGTAGCTGCCAAGTCCCGGAGACTGACTCATTACTATACTGACAAACCTGCTGATCATGATAAATTACCTCCTGTAATTTCAACAACGGCTCTAACACCTTGTATTTCAATAACTTTCACTTTGCTGCCGGTGGATATCATTGACTGGTCACGACTGACCGCACTCCAAATCTGACCTCCGACTTTTACCTGTCCACTGCCGGCAACCGGATTAATATCGACAACAACTACGGCTTCCTGACCGATGATGCGATCGGCATTTGTGGCGACAGTACCATTTACGCCCTTGCTCTTCATTCGGGGTTTCACTATGAGAAGGAATAAAAATAACAAAGCAATTGAAACGACTACCATAGCAGTAATCTGCAGCCATACAGACAAGCCAAGCAAAGCCAGAATCATCGCGATAAGACTGCCGGCGGCAAACCAGATAGTAGTCATATTGAAGGTCAAAGCCTCCGCCAGAAGCGAAACGACCATGATAATCAACCAGAACAGCCAAGCAGGCATCCCAAGAATCATTTTTCTACCTCCTGAAACCAGCTATTTACAGGTTCCAGTTTGATTATAGCACAGTGAAGCATAGGTAAACACGCGCAGAAAAAATGACAGCTTGCCCATGAGTAAAGTTTGTGTCAGAATCTTAGATTGAAAAGAAAAACGAAAGGCATGATGAGAAAAATGGATAATAACGAGAGTTTTACACCACAAGATACTTTGATACAAGGTGACAAAGATGCTGGTATATGTATAGGAATCTGGGAAAACATGGAGCATAGCTTCCAACTTGAAGGCTCAGAAGTTAACATCAGGCAGGAATACTCAAAAATCAGTGATAACGCCCGCTCTCTAAGCTTCAGCTTCAATGTTTCCGCTCCGATTAGATTCAGCCTGGAAATACTGTTGCCGCAGGAAGCCGCAAATGCCTGCGCGGTTTTGAATAAGCAGGTGTTAATTATGCCTTTTGCGGAAAACTGGCCGCAGGAAACCGTACCCTTGAATCTGACAGACTGCCAGAAGAAGGGTTCAGCTGTAAGTACTTTTAGTCCGGGAGAATTCCAAAAGATAAATTTCCGCTGGCAGCAGGGCGATCAGCTGATAATTTATCTTATTCTTCACTAACAGCGTTATGAACGCCTTTGGCGATACCACCTCTGATAATAAACGCTACATTGTTAATGCGCCTTGTCAGTAGATCAATAGAATCAGCTTTACTGTTCGCGGACATAGTCTCACTATGCGCGAACAGGTTGCTGAGATATTCGTAAGAGTCAAAAGCAGTTGCTGTAATAACACCCTCTGTAGCTGCAAAAGATGGATTGTTGCTCTCTCTCATTTCTTCAAGTGAATCAGCGTCATAATCATAGCTCTCGAAGAAAACCACCGGTATACCGAGCTCATCAAATGGTGTGTGATCCGACTGTCTCTGTGTCCATTCGCGATAGACAGCGAACTGTTGGCTCTCGGGAGCCCCCCAGGGAACTTTTATCCCAGATTGATTAGTGTAGAGCGCGAAACGGTTGTTTGTATACAGCTCATTTTCATAATAAATATCTGTAGCCTCATAGAGTTTACGTCTCATCTCATACAGTTTTTTATCACTGCCAAGAACCGAATTCTGACCGGCATGAGCATAAACTTTATCACCGGCATAAATACCGTCAATATTGTACATGACATCAATCATTTCAAGGTCATCTGCATCTATTTCGGCGGCGTAAGCTCTTGAACCGGAGAAACCGGCATTGGCTGCACCAAAAGCAACTAATGTGATGTCATAGCCAAATTGAGATTCTGTCAGTTCTTTTGCCAGTGTCAGAAGAGCGCCAATACCTGAAGCATTGTTATGAATACCATCAAATTCGGCCAGAGTCGGCATCGGCAGTTCGACTTCAGTAAACAAAGTCACAAGACTGCCATCTGTTTGTGTTTCGCCAGTCTCATCCTGAGTCTGTGTTGTTTCAGATTCTGTTGTACTCTCCTGAGTCTGTTCATTTTCAAGTCTTGCGGCTTCAGACTGCTCACTTGTTATCGCTACATCGTAATGAGCACCGACAATAACCCGGCGCCGGACTGACGTGGTTGACCCATCTTCAGCTTCTACTTCAAATCCCTGTCCATCAATATTAACAACGATGTTCTGGGATGAATAAACCTCACCCGCCTCAGTCTGATATGTAAATTTATTCACCTCTGGCTCATAGCCAAGGTCAGCAAAAGCAGCTTCAATGAACTCAGCGGTCTCACGTTCCTGCGCAGTACCCGGACTCCGATTAGGCCAGGTATTTGCTATCTCAACCGCCATATCAAGTCCATAACTGCCATAATCAGCCGGCTTGGTTTTCTCTTGTGGCTCTTCCTGAGAACACGCGGCCACAGCCATACTCATGCAGGCAATTAGAAGTACACAGATGAAACTATTTATTTTGTTATGTTTTCTCTGACACAAAGCTGTAATGCCCTCCTGACAAAATAAAAGTCTATTACTTGTTTTCTATAACAGCGATCATCTCTGTAAGAACTCTCTCGTAATCATCCTGTTCAATCGATTCAATCTGAATCTGTCCGGGATTAAGAGCACGTATAAACCGATACTGATGTCCCTGCAAGGCACAAATCTTAGCGGCTCTACGTACCAATGTTTCTGATGTCACACCTTCAATCGTCACCGGCAGATTATACTTCCTAAACAAAGAAGTAAGTCTATCTGATGGTGACGCCGCAAGCATACCAAGTGCGGTCGCTTCACCGTGAAGATATTTAAGAAAACGAAAATGGCCTTGTATCGCGTCGCTGACCGGCTGACCAAATGACAGGAAAAACGGATCTCGCGTCATCAGCTCGAGCTTGCTGTGAATAGCTTTTGTTATAAGGTCACAAAGATCGCGTTCATCTGCTTCAAGCAGATCGATAAGTTCCGGGTTTTGCAGATATCCATACTGAATCATCCGAACATAACCATTTGCCATCTGTTTGTCAGACAATGTTCTAAGAATATCAGGATCAATAATTACCCCTTGTGGGCAAGCCTTGATCGTCAGGAGATCTTTTGAACTACGAAAATTAAGTCTGCAGGAAACACTAACAGACGAATCAATCATAGCCAGAAGTGTTGTAGGGATCTGCCAATAGCCAATACCGCCGAGATATGTGGCAGCGGCAAAAGCAACTACATCAAGGATGCTGCCACCGCCAAAAGCAATCAAGGTATCCTCAGTTGTAAACGATAAATCATTGAGATGATCATATACGTCACGAACCGAATCGAGATTTTTCCCGGCCTCTGTTCCATCTACTACTATTGAATGAAAAGCTATCCCGCGCTGTTCAAACAAATCGCGCAAAACGGGCAAATGTAAAACACTGACCTCTCGATCAGTTACAACAGCTACTCTTCCAGTTTTTACAATATCAGGAACAAAATCAAAAAAATTATTCAGTGCTCCACTGGTTACCCAGACAGGATACTTAATATCAGGTACATGACCATTAATCAGCATGAAGAAATCCTCACATTCATATTCGTCTAATATTAACACGCAATATCAGTATAATCAAATATAATACATGGGATTATCATCGTTACCGCTCTGCCAGTCGGCAATAATATCAGCAAGAGTCACCGAACTCAAGGTTCTTTCAAGCTGCTCATTCAGAGGCTGCCAAAGCACATCCTGCAGACATTGCTTAATCGGCGTTGATTGCAATTTTGGCGCGGGTTCATCAACCAACAGCAAATCACCTTCAAGTTGTCTTATCACATCGGAAATCATTATATCTACTGGAGCACAAGCCAGAATGTACCCACCTTGAGCGCCCTTAACGCTGCGCACAAAACCAGCCTTGCGCAAAGCAGCAAACTCCTGTTCAAGATATTTTACAGACAAATTCTGACGCTCAGCAATTTGACTTAAGGGTATCGGTGAAGAACTACCGCTGAGCGCCAGATCAGCCAAAGCTCTCAAACCATATCTGCATTTTGTCGACATCTTCATTTATCATTCTCCTCGAACTTCATATCATGAAATCAACAGAGGAACCATAATTACCACTGTTGTAAGCCGCGACCAGATCCGCAAGAGTTTTACTGTCAACAACTTCTTTAATAACACTGTCGAATTTTAACCAGACAGATTGAGTCAGGCAATTATCCTGATCAGAACATGTTTGTCCATTTTCTGTACATCTGACAGGAGCAAGAGAGCCTTCTGCAGCGCGCAAAATTTCACCGACAGTGATCTCAACCGCAGGTCTTGCCAGTTTGTATCCGCCTCTATTTCCTCTCACACTTATAATCAGATCAACTTTTCGCAAAGAGGAAAAAATCTGTTCAAGATAACTATCCGACAAAGCGGTCTGCTCACCAATCTGACGAATACTGACCATTTCATCTTCCTGTGTCAACGCAAGCGCCAGCATCGCTTCGATCGCGTATTGTCCCTTGGTTGATATTCTCAAAATATACACCTCCGGCAGTCTATAAAACGCAGTTACGACCGGCATAATTAATTTGCCGATCGCAGCTGGCGCTTGTACTATTTTTCTTTCAGACTATTATAGCATAGCTGATCTAAATAAGACTAAGAGCTTGAGCAAGGTCAGCCCGCAAGTCCTCGAAATCTTCAAGTCCAACAGATATTCTAATGAGATCATCTGTTATGCCGGTAGCAGCAAGATCTTCTGTCGATAATTGAGAATGGGTTGTACTTGCAGGATGAATGACAAGCGACTTCGCGTCCGCAACATTAGCAAGATTTGAAAACAGCTCAAGATTATCAATAACTTTCATCGCTGCCTCACGACCACCTTCTATACCGAAGGTAAAAATCGCGCCAGATCCCTGTGGGAAATACTTTTTCGCCAGTAAATGATATTTATTATCCTCAAGCCCAGCGTAATTAACCCAATTAATCTGCGGCTGCTGTTTGAGCCAGGCGGCCAGAGCCGCCGCGTTTTGCACATGCCGTTCTACTCGAAGTGGCAGTGTCTCCATTCCCTGCAGCAGAAGCCAGGCATTAAACGGACTGATCGCCGCGCCTGTATCACGTAGCAGTGCAACTCTCATCCTTGTGATATATGCTGCCGCGCCTACATCTTGCGCATATCTCAGTCCATGATAACTTGCATCTGGTTCACTTAACAGTGGAAATCTGCCACCTGAATAATCAAATTTCCCGGCATCAACAACCAGACCACCAATAGTTGTACCATGACCACCTATATATTTAGTGGCAGAGTGGACGACAATGTCAGCGCCATATTCAATTGGCCTGAGTAAAAACGGTGTCGCAAAAGTATTATCCACGATCAAAGGAATACCATTTTTATGAGCCAGTTCGGCAATTTTCTCGATATCAACAAGATTCCCGTGCGGATTGCCAATACTCTCAATAAACCAAGCTTTTGTCTTATCATTTGTAGCACTGGCAAAAGTCTCCGGATCGTCTGTATCGGCAAAAATCGTTTTAATACCGTAAATAGGCAGAGTATTAGCAAAAAGATTATGAGTTCCACCATAAAGTGTAGAAGCAGCAACAATCTCATCGCCTGCGCCGGCCAGATTCATGACCGAATACGTAATAGCCGCCGCACCCGATGCTGTTGCCAAAGCGGCAATACCACCTTCAAGGTCTGCTATTCGTTCCTCAAGCACGGCCGTAGTAGGATTCATGATTCTGGTGTAAATATTACCGGCGGCACTCAGGCTAAACAAGTCACTGCCATGTTGAGCACTGTCAAAAACATATGATGTTGTCTGATAGATGGGCACCGCACGAGATCCTGTAGTCGGATCTGGCTGCTGTCCGGCATGAATTGATCTGGTATAAAAACCAAGTCTTTTTTCTTCCATTTTAATTACCTCCAACTTTCTATTGCTAATCAATTCCGAGTATTCCTGTATGAATTGGATATAAACTACCATGTTGACCGTTTTTTGTCAACAAAAAACCTGAAGCAGGATTAGTCTCCTGTTTCAGGTTTCCTAAATTACATTTTTTAACAATAGTCTGATTCCGTATTCATTATTCTGGGTTATTACTACTATTACTATTACTATTACTATTACTATTACTTCTATCATTGAGATGTTTGCGCTCAGCCTTGAGATATTGCCGATATTTACTTGGTGTCATGCCGGTAAGTGAGCGAAAAGCAGCGGAAAACCTGCTGGCAGAGAAAAAACCACAACTGCGGCCAACATCATTTACTGACAAACGCGTTGTACCGAGCATTGTTTTTGCTTTATCTATACGCAATGCTGTCAAGTAATCGTAGGGGCTCGAACCAAAAGCTGTCTTGAATGAACGAATGAAGTGAAATCTATTCATGGAGCTCATTTCCGCCAGTTGCTCAATAGTTAGCTTATCATCGAGATGCTGATTCATATGTTTGACTATTTCGGCAAATCTCAGCTGCTGTTGGTTTAGTGTTTCTTCTGGTTCAGTAGTTGGTGAAACCGATGGCAGCAAATATTCTCTGATCAGCATTACCGCAAGATGTTCGGACAAAGCCGCAAGCATAATATCCTGACCAGGTCTGTTTTCACGAAACTCCTCGACCAGCAGCATAATCAACTTCTGGATCTCGGGCTTAAGCCTAAATACTTCATTCGGGAAACTATCGATATCCGGAGACATAGCGCCAATAAGGTTTCTCATGTATTTTTCCGGGAAAAACAAAGTCATAAAAGAAGCACTGCGAACGCCTCTGTTAACGCCATGTTTCTGTTCAGGATTAATAATTATAATATCGCCGGAATGGCATTCTATTTTCTTTTTGTTAATATGCGCTGATACGACAGACGACAGCGGTATAAAAAACTCAAAATGGTCATGCTGTTCAAGCAAATTTCTTGGCAGACTAATGGGATCTGAGGTTACAGCTATTCTGGCGTGGCCACACTGCATACTGAGAAATTTTTCTCTTGGTACAGCGGTCTCCAACTCAGAAGCAATCGAGGTTTCCGTTTTCATATATCCTCCGGTTTTTAATTTTTATATAAAATTTCTATCATTTCATGCTATCTAAATCGTTTACGAAACAGGTTTCAATTCAAAACCTGATAGTTATTATAGAGATAATTAGCCATTTATGCAATATACATCTATTTAAGATTTTCTTCCACTCATTCCCATAAATATTGAAATGAGGCTGATAACAGGCTATTCTTGAATTGCGATGAAACCGAACCCAAAAACTTATCATAACAATTTACCACTAATCGCATATTACAAATATCTGATAATTATACACAGTTTTGGAGGAAATATGCTGGAAAAATACACCTTCGGTCAACAAGAACAAACCGATCTCAGTGTTTATAATTGCGGAATAGAAGACTGTCTGCCAGGACACTCCTGGGGACCGGCTATACGCGGCCATTATATTCTCCACTTAGTCAGATCAGGCTGCGGTACATTTACCTCCAACGGACAAACATATAACTTAAAACAAGGTGATATTTTCTTAATAACCCCGGCAAAAGCCGCTCAATATCAGGCAGACCTGTTAAATCCATGGAGTTATATCTGGGTAGGATTCAGAGGCCTGATGGCGGACGGTCTCTGCCGGGAAGCAGGGCTTAACGAAAACCACCCGGTTACGTCAATCAGCAATACTGATAATCTTATAGAGATTATCCAGGAAATGATTAATTTCCCCGGCGGATCAAGACAACACGAACTTACGCGTCTTTCATTGCTGTACAGATTTTTCGCTGATCTGCTGACAATTTCAGAAGACCGGTCACTAAGCGTGGAAACACGTCAGACAGAATATCTGCGCCAGGCAGTTCGCTTCATCGAGGCAAATTATGCCGAAACTATCTCAGTCAGAGATATCGCGGCGCATGTCGGTCTTGACCGCAGCTACCTCTATACAATATTTCAGAGATTCATGCAGACAACGCCAAAAGAATATCTGACAAGATTTCGGATGAGCAAGGCGTCAGAGCTGCTACACACTTCACTATCCATCGGTGAAATAGCAAACTCAGTGGGCTATAATG
>JAQVJP010000163.1:2884-4161 GCA_028695145.1 Eubacteriales bacterium | reverse complement strand
CATATCACTTCTCTTGTGATACGTGGTGTTCATCTACAGCTTTTAGTTGTATCATATTAATAATGTAGTGACGTATCAACTTGCTCGGAGGTGATGTGGTTTGACTTCTTTCCGACTTAAGGATGGTTTCCTGCTGGGTGTCGCGACGGCCGCGACTCAAATTGAGGGCGGCGACAGCAATAATAACTGGGCTGATTGGGCGCGGCGTGGCTTCGTAAAAGATGGTTCCTCGCCTGAGCGGGCGAATGATCATTATAATCGCTGGCGCGAGGATCTTGAGTTGATGAAGCGACTCAATATTCAGGTTTATCGTATGGGTCTCGAGTGGAGTCGTTTGGAGCCTGAGCCGGGTAAGTTCAGTGAGTCGGCGATGGCACATTACCGTGAGGAGATAGAGGCTGTTATCGCTGCCGGCATTAAACCTCTTTTGACGCTGCATCATTTTAATAATCCGCTCTGGTTTGAGAAGATGGGTGCTTTTGAACATTCTGATAGTGTTGCTATTTTCTTGCGTTATGTGAAATTCGTTGTTAAAAATCTTGGTGACCTTGTTTCTGAATATATTACAATCAATGAACCGAATGTCTATTCTACTTTTGGCTATTTCTATGGCCTCTGGCCACCGGGGCGCAAGTCTTTTGCCGTGGCCATGCGTGTGATGTCGCGATTGGCTGAGTGTCATATTCGTTCCTATGAGATGATTCATCATCTGCGTTTTGAGCGTGGCTTCGAGGATTCTCAGGTTAGTTTCGCTCATCATATGCGTGTGTTTGAACCGGCTTCACGACACAATCCTATTCATAAGGCTTCTGCCCGTTTACTTGGCTGGTTGTTTCAGGATCTGGTGGCTGAGGCTATGCTGAACGGCCGTTTTCGTTTGCCGCTGCGAAGGCCGCGTGATATCGTGCCCGGGCAATACTATGATTTCATTGGTATCAATTACTATACTCGTTCAACTGTGAGCGGTTTTGCCGATGGTGTACGTCAAGGTGCTCCGGTGAATGACCTGGGTTGGGAAATATATCCTGAAGGTTTGGTCCGATGCGCCCGGATGATGCATGATCGCTATCAGGCGCCGATATATATTACTGAGAATGGTACCTGCGATGATTCAGATAGCTTCCGCAGTCGCTATATTTGCGAGCATCTGGATCAGATAGCCGGTAGCGAGCTGCCGATTGAGCGTTATTATCACTGGTGTTTCTGTGACAATTTTGAGTGGATTGAGGGTGAGACCGCGAGGTTTGGTCTGATTCACACAGATTATGATACTCAGA
>JAQVJP010000163.1:0-2784 GCA_028695145.1 Eubacteriales bacterium | reverse complement strand
TGGTGTCGGCGATATTCCGGGTATCATCAGCCGGCTGGACTATCTACATAAGCTCGGTGTCGGAGTGCTGTGGCTTTCGCCGGTGTATAAGTCGCCACAGGTTGATAACGGTTACGATATCAGTGATTATCGCGATATTCATGAGGAGTATGGCACTCTTGCTGATATGGATGAGCTGATCAGTGAGGCGCGCGAGCGGGGTATCCGGATCATCATGGATCTGGTGATTAATCATACTTCCGATCAACATCCCTGGTTTATTGCCAGCCGCGATCCGCAGAGTCCTTACAGGGATTATTATTTCTGGCGTGATGGGCGTGAGGGCGGTGGTCTCCCGAATAACTGGACCAGCTTCTTCGGTGAGGATTGCTGGGTTTATGATGAGAAGAGCGGCCAATACTATCTTCATCTATTCGCGAAGGGTCAGCCTGATCTGAATTTTTATCATCCGCCGGTTCTTGAGGAGATAAAAGCTATTATGCGCTTCTGGCTGGAGCGTGGGATTGCCGGCTTCCGCTGCGATGTGATAAATGTCATTTTCAAAGAGAGTCTCGAGGATGGGCGCAGGCGTCTTATTCTTACCGGTAGCGAGCATTATATATCGAGGCCGGGTACTCATGATATTTTGCAAAAACTGCGGGCAGAGGTGCTCGACGATTACGATTGTTTTACTGTGGGCGAGACTGTTTTTGTTACGCCCAAAATGGGGCAGGAGCTCTGCGATCCTGAGCGGCGCGAGCTCGATATGATCTTCTCTTTTGAACATATGGAGACTGATCAGTTTATCGTCAAATGGTTTAAGCGACGTTTTAATGCCGCGCGGCTGGGCCGAGTGCTTGATCGCTGGCAGCAGGCGCTCTACTGGACGGCTAATTACCTTGAGAACCACGATCAACCAAGAAGTGTTTCTCGTTTTGGCGATGATAGTGATTTTTGGTGTGAGTCGGCGAAAATGCTGGCGATGCTGCTGCTGACACAGCGGGGGACGCCTTTTGTTTTTCAAGGGCAGGAAATTGGTATGACCAACTTCGATTTTTCTGCTGTTGAGCAGCTCCAGGATGTTGAGTCCCACAATATCAACAGATTGCTGAAGAGTTGGCATGTGCCTGCCGGTCTGCGCTGGCGGATGCTGCGGCGCTCGAGCCGAGATAACGCCAGAACTCCTGTTCAGTGGAACGCTGATGAAGGTGCCGGTTTCACTACCGGGCAGCCGTGGCTTGGTCTTAACAGTAATTATCGTAAGATTAATGTCGCTGCGCAGGAGAGGGATGAGGATTCCGTTCTTAATTTCTATCGCCGCCTGATTGAGCTTAGACGTTCGCGTCCGGCTCTGATGACCGGCGATTTCACGCTGCTCGAAGCTAAGCGCGGCCGTATTGTTTACGAACGAAGACAGGGCAATGAACGCCTGCTTGTGCTGCTCAGCTTCTCAAAACATCGGCAGAAGCTTCCGTACCGGGGTGATCTGATAATTTCAAATTACGATCATCAGACTTTTGCCGGTATGCTTGAGCCATATGAGGCAGTGATCCTCAATATTATTATGTAAGCTTGTAAGGAGACAGGTTCACTGATAGCGATTACTGACTAAAGAGGTATAAGAATTATGCGAAAATTAATTATCAGCTTGCATTTGTTTATCGGTATAGGTGCTCTGTTTGGCGGCAGTATGGCCATGCTGTTCCCAGAAGCACCAATGGGAATAGACATCTCAAGTATGCCGAACATGCCTTTTGCCAGTTTTTTCATTCCTGGACTGATTTTATTTGTGTTGATTGGTCTTGGCAATCTACTGGCAGCGTTTATAAACTGGAAAAAGTCGTGGCTCGCAGGTTATGCGACTGGTGTAACGGGCGGAGCGCTCGTCGTTTGGATCGTTGTTCAATGCTACATGATATCAGCAATTGAGGTGCTTCATATAATATTTTTCCTGTTAGGAGCGGTGCAAGGGGTGTTGGCACTATTTGTTCTGCATCAAGAAAAGAAATTTCCGTTTAGTTTGTTGAAGAGTTCAGATGAATCAGATGCCTGATGATATAATGGAAACAATTATTATAGATGACAATAATTGGAGATAAATTGTGGGAACATGACTGAGGGTAGACAGGGGACGATATTTATGCAATATGAGGCAAATACAGTACAAGAGTACATGTCATTATTACCCGAAACAAGACAAAAGCCAATGGAAGAACTAAGAAAAGTAGTTCAGAATAACCTTCCTGAAGGGTTCGAAGAGCATTTTGCTTACGATATGATCAGTTATGTGGTACCGCTTTCAAGATACCCTCAAGGTTATCATGTTAAGAAAAATGAGCCTCTTCCGTTTATTTCCATAGCCTCGCAAAAAAATCACATAGCCATCTATCATTTGGGTCTGTACGGAGATCCCGAGCTTGAGTCATGGTTTACCGATGAGTATGCCAAACGTGTGCCAACCAAACTGGATATGGGTAAGAGCTGTATACGATTCAGAAACACAGCCCATATTCCTTATGATCTTATCGCTGAATTGTGCCGCAAAATGAGTGTAGATGATTATATAAATCAATACGAAGAGGCAATAGACAAGAGGACGAGCAGGTCTGCTGCGAGTAAGAATACAAACAATTAAGCTGCCGCTAATAATAAAATTAGTGATCGTCGAATCATCATTGAATTGGAGGGGCTTCATGATTACAGTCGATAATGATCTGTTTTGTCTGCATGGCAGCAATATCAGTTATATAATGCGTAAGACGAAGTTTGGGCACCTTGAGCATATCTGGTTTGGCGAACGGATGC
>JAQVJP010000050.1 GCA_028695145.1 Eubacteriales bacterium | reverse complement strand
AGTTGAGACATTGGCTGATTTACTGAAGCGACTTATAAGAGGTGAATCTCCTCAAGAGTGCGCTTCGGCTTTTGCCGGTTTGCTTGAGAAAATCAGTGCGGTAGAATTGGCAGAAGCTGAAGACAAACTTATAGCTGATGGAGTTGCCGTTGATGAGATTCAGCGTGCTAACCAGTTGCATACTGATTTGGTTAGACACCATATTGATAATTCTTTAACAGAATCAGTGAGGCAGGAGGATCTAACAGAGATTCCAGGACATCCTGCCTGCGTTTTCAAGGGTGAGAATTCTGGTCTTAAGATTTTTATGGAAAATAGACTGGCACAGGATTTTGCCATCTGGCAGGCTGACAAGTCTGATGATAAACGTAAGAATCTTCTGGCTGATGCCGAAGAGCTCGCAGAAATTATCAAACACTATGAGCGCAAAGAGAATTTGATGTTTCCATATCTGGAAAAAGCTGGAATTACCGCGCCTGCTCAGGTTATGTGGGGGGTAGATGATATTATTCGAGACCTACAGCGTGCTCTCGTTAATGCTTTGGAACAAGAGCCACTTCTGCCACGACGGGTGGAACTTGTATATGAGCGGCTAACATCACAACTTGAGAGTATGATTATTAAAGAAAATGATATCCTGCTGCCAATGCTGATGAACTACATGGAAATGGATGATTGGATTCTGGTTGCTCGTGAGAGTAGTCAAATAGGTTATGCTTTTAACAAAGGAATTGAAGGTGCTTCTAATTCTGATGCCATGACCTGGCTTAATAACCAACAGGAAGTTGACGATAGACCTTATTTGTCCAGTGAAAATACTACTATTGAGTTACCGAGCGGAAGACTTACTGCGGATCAGCTTACAGCTATGCTCAATACACTGCCAACTGATCTGACGTTTATCGATAAAGATGATGTTGTACAGTATTATTCCGAAGGTAAACATCAGGTATTTAAGCGAACAAGAACAATAATTGGCAGGGATGTTTATCTCTGTCATCCGCCTCATCTCATTCCTGTGATCAGAGAGTTGATCAGGTCTTTTAAGAATGGAGAACGTGATTCCAAAATAGTCGCTGTGCGCAGGGGCGGCAGGCTTGATCTTGTCAGGTATTATGCTGTTCGTGACGATCATGGTAAATATATTGGTACAGTGGAGGTTACGGAGGAAATATCAGAGATTATTGAAAAAATTAATAGAGAATCCTGATAAATGAACAAGGCAAATACTAAGCTTGTATGAAGAGTCTTATGGCTGCAAACGCAGTCATGATAATTATCAGGTACTTGAATGCCTTCTCATTGATGCGCTTCATTATCCAAACACCTGCTTTGAGACCAACGAAAACAAGCGGAGTCAATAGTAGCGCTAATATTATTTCCTGAATACCTATACTGCGCCAGATAAATAGCTGTACCGGCAGCTTAAGTAGGTTTATAATCATGAAAAAAACAGCTGCTGTGCCCAGAAAACTGCTCTTAATGGTTCCGGTTGCCAGCAGATAAACAGAGAAAATTGGCCCTGCGGCGTTGCCTACCATCGAGGTAAACCCACTCGCGGCTCCAGTTGTATAAATTAAAGCAGGACTGTGAGGTGCTTTGAAATCTGCTCCTTTGTATTGCTGATAAATCATCAACACAAGGCAGATTAAAACCAAAATCGCTATAGCGATTTTGAACTGATAATCATTAATCAGACCGCCGGTGATTCCCCCGAGGATAATTCCTATAGCTGCTGGCGGTAGAAGTCTTATTATTCTTTTCCAATCGGCGTGTTTGCGATATTCCTTTACCGCGAAGATATCGCCAATTATAAAAAACAGCAGTAATACACCAGTAGACTGTCTTGCTCCAAGTGTTGAGGCCAAAATTGGTATAGCTAACATTATGAGTCCACTCAGACCTGATTTGCCAAGGCCGCAAAGTATAGCCACAATAATGATCGAGACTAACTGAACAATTGTTAAATCAAAATAATTTAGGATAAACATTTTTACCTCGTTTACTGATTGCTACATTACTGCTATTTGCTATTATTCAGGTAATTTGCTTATTATATGCAAAAACAAGACAATTTGGAAGTCAAATGGAGAGGGTAGAATATGTTTGTACAAAATACTACTAAAAATAATACTATGAACAAGCTGACTGATTTTTTAGATGCAACCGCAGTATGTGATTATGGTTTTCTAAAAACTGAAGATGGACCTAACGGCTTAAATTATGCCATCTCTGTTGTTGTGCCGCTCTCAGACGCGATTGTTGATGAAATAACTGATTCTCCGACATTTTCTTATTTTCACCATTATCGAACCGTTAACTCTTATATAGACAGTGTATTACTGCAAACAGGAATTGTATTGCAGCAAGCAGGTTATAAATACATGCCTGTTGCGGCTTCCCAATCGCAACCGGAAAATGGCATAAGAACTCATCGCGGTTTGTATTCGCATAAGAAGGCAGCTGTGATTGCCGGACTTGGTACTGTTGGCCGGAATTCATTGTTTCTACATCATACTCATGGTCCAAGAGTCAGGCTTGGTACTGTTTTTACTGATTTTCCTCTTGCTTCTTCAGCTCATGAAATTATTGCTCCTAATGTTTGCTTGAATTGCGGCATATGCGTTAATGCCTGCCCGGCTAATGCTATTACCGGCAGAGTTTGGGCTCCAGGTATTGACAGAGAGCTGATGTTTGATGCGGATGCCTGCAATCGTCATATGCGGACAAAATATATGCATATAGGACGTGGTTCAGTCTGTGGAATTTGTATTTCAGTTTGTCCTGCTGTTCGATAAATAAGTGTATAAGAAAAGAATATTAATATGATATACATCAAAAAACGTTCAGAAATATTCATGCAATCTCACTGCTGTTGAGATTGCAAAAAAACATATTTGCTGTAACTAAAAATACAGCTGTTACAAAAGTTTCAAAAAAAGCCTGTTTCAGAGAATGTAAGTCCGTATCATTCGACATATTTGCCTTGGTAACGCTTGAATCATGAAGGAGTCTTATGCAATATCTTGATTGACATCTTTCAGGTAAGTCTATAAAATTTATTCATATTTAATTCGTAGGATTTCAATATATTTTGTTATCCGAGAGAAGATAGGAGAGAAGAAAGATGAAGAAATTTCGTTTTCAATTAATCGCACTTGCATTAGTAGTGAGTATCTTCACTTTGGCAGCCTGTGGTGGCACCGCAACTACAACTACTACCGCTGCCGGTGGTGAGACAACAACTGCAGCACCAGATGAATCGACAGATGGTTCAACAGATGGTGGCGCTGCTATCAAAATTGGTGGTATCGGTCCTCTAACTGGTGCTGCTGCTGTTTATGGGAATGCAGTTTACAATGGTTCCAAGATTGCTCTTGAAGAAATCAACGCACTTGGTGATCTTCAGTTTGAACTTAATTTCCAGGATGATGAACATGATGGTGAAAAAGCCGTTAACGCTTATAACACTCTTAAGGACTGGGGTATGCAGATTCTGAACGGAACTGTTACAACAACTCCGGCAAACAGTGTTACACCTGAGGCTTTTGCTGATCGTATTTTCACCTTGACGCCATCCGCGTCTTCACCAACTGTTGTTGAAGGTAAGGATAATGTGTTCCAGCTTTGTTTCTCAGATCTGAATCAGGGTATTGCAGCTGCTCAGTATATAGCTGATAATAAGCTCGGTGAGAAAATAGCTATAATCTACAATAACGCTGATGCTTATTCAACTGGTATTTATGAGAAGTTTGTTTCTGAAGCTGAGGCAAAAGGTCTTGAAATTGTTAGTACTACGACTTTTACCGATGAAACAAATGATTTCACTGTTCAGCTTACTGAAGCACAGAATAATGGTGCTGATTTGCTGTTCCTGCCTATCTATTATCAACCGGCATCACTGGTTCTGTCTCAGGCTCAGGCTATGTCATATGAGACTAAGGTTTTCGGTGTTGATGGTATGGATGGCATCCTGACACTTGAGAACTTCGATACTACTCTGGCTGAGGGTGTAATGCTGCTTACTCCTTTTGTAGCTGACGCTACTGATGAGAGAACCGTAAGCTTCGTTGAGAAGTACAAAGAGCAGTTTGATGAAGTTCCTAATCAGTTTGCTGCTGATGGTTACGACGTTATGTATGCTCTCTATGAAGCAGCAAAGAAAGCTGGAGTTACAGCTGACATGTCTGCTGAAGAGATCAATGATAAGCTGATCGAAGTATTTACTTCTGATGATTTTAGTTTTGATGGACTTACCGGTTCAGGCATGACATGGTCTGATACAGGTGAGGTTTCCAAAGAGCCTAAAGGCATGGTCATTGAGAATGGTGCATACGTAGGTATGTAATCATACTTTTGTAACATATATTATTGTGTACTATTAAGGAACCCGGAGAGGGGAGCCGGTCTGCCGGCCCCCTTCTTTTTTATAAAATGATCGATAATACCGGCAAATTGTTGACTATACAGCTCAACTTGCTTTAATATGAAATGCGGTATAAATGTTGAAGAATAGAAGGGATTGGGTGTTCATATGGATTTTATTGCCTACCTGATCAGTGGAATCAGTTTGGGAAGTGTGTACGCGATCATCGCTCTTGGCTACACAATGGTCTACGGTATAGCGAAAATGCTTAACTTCGCTCACGGTGATGTTATTATGATTGGCGGTTATGTTTCATTTGTAGCAACAGCAAACCTTGATTTGCCGCCTGCTGTTTCAATAATGATTGCTGTCGCCGTTTGTACGACTCTTGGTATAGTCATTGAAAAACTAGCATATAAGCCTCTGCGAGCGGCACCTTCATTGGCTGTGTTGATTACCGCGATAGGAGTAAGTTATTTTTTGCAAAATGCTGCTCTATTGATCTGGTCATCTAATCCTAAGAGCTATACATCGCTTTTTAAGTTTGAACCACTTAAGCTCCTCGATGGTGAGCTGACAATAGCCAGTGTTACTATTGTCACTGTGATTACTGGTGTAATTGTTATGACAACTCTTAGTTTGATCATAAATAAGACGAAAATCGGTAAGGCTATGCGGGCTGTTTCCGAGGATAAAGACGCTGCCCAGCTTATGGGTATTGGCGTAAATAAGACTATTACAATTACCTTCGCGATTGGTAGCGGACTTGCAGCGATCGCAGGTGTTCTTCTGGCATCGGCTTATCCTATACTGACACCTACCATGGGCGCGATGCCGGGTATCAAAGCTTTCACTGCTGCTGTTTTTGGTGGAATTGGTTCTATTCCAGGTGCTATGCTTGGCGGTATACTGCTTGGAGTTATTGAGATACTTGGTAGAGCTTATATATCAACACAACTATCTGATGCAATTGTTTTTTCTGTGTTGATAATTGTGCTTCTGGTTAAGCCGACCGGCTTGCTGGGCAAGAAAATTAGCGAGAAAGTGTAAGGGTGGTTTAACATGATGAAAAAGGTCAAAAAACTTAGGAAGAGCACCCGAAGCAGTTTGATAACATATGGTTTGGTTATTCTGTTTTTTGTAATTGTTCAAGTAATGATGATTACCGGCAATCTTTCTAGTTCTCTTCGTGGTCAGCTTGTGCCCATTGCAGCGTATATTGTTATGGCTGTTTCGCTTAATCTGACGGTTGGTATATTGGGAGAGCTCAGCCTCGGTCATGCCGGATTCATGAGTATTGGCGCTTTTGCCGGTGTAATTGTATCGACAAGTCTTGAAAATCAGATTGCTAACGCACCACTGAGACTTGCTGTTTCAATGTTGGTTGGCGGAATACTTGCAGCTGTGGTTGGCGTAATAGTAGGCGTACCTGCTTTGAGACTTCGTGGAGACTATCTTGCCATAGTTACGCTTGCTTTTGGTGAGATCATTAAAAATGTCATTAATATTCTGTATGTCGGTTATGATTCCTCTGGTTTAAGTCTCAGTCTCAAGAGCGCAAATGCTCTGGGTCTTGAGGAAGGTGGCAAGGTAGTTCTTAATGGTCCGATGGGGGCAGTAGGTATTTCGAGAATCTCAACAGTTACGGCTGGCTTTGTTTTGATTATTGTTACTTTGTTTATTGTTCTTAACTTAATGCACAGTAGAAGCGGAAGAGCTATCATGGCCGTTCGTGATAATAGAATCGCAGCGGAATCGGTAGGTATAAGCATAACAAAATATAAACTTATGGCTTTTGTTATTTCTGCGGCTCTTGCCGGACTGGCCGGTTCTCTTTACGCACTGAATTTCTCGACTGTAGTTGCTAAGAAATTTGACTTCAACACGTCAATTCTTGTATTGGTTTTCGTAGTTCTTGGTGGTATCGGTAATATCAGAGGATCAATAATTGCAGCTGCTGTGCTGACAGTGTTACCAGAACTGTTGCGTCAGTTTAACGATTATCGCATGCTGTTGTACGCAATTATATTGATTCTTGTGATGATTGCTACTAATAATGAGAAGATTAAAAACCTTATTAATAGGGTGACACTAATGCTTGATCTCAAGACGAAAAATGATCCTAAAAAGGGAGGTGCGGCCTGATGGAGAAGATGGTTCCCGTTCCAAGTCGTGGCATTATACCGGAGCGCGATGTGAATTCTTCACCAATTCTTGAAGTAAGCCATCTTGGCATTACCTTCGGTGGTCTTGTAGCTGTTGATGATTTCAATATTGTTATAGGTAAAACAGAAATAGCTGGTTTGATCGGTCCTAATGGTGCCGGAAAAACTACTGTGTTTAATTTGTTGACAAAAGTTTATCAGCAGACCAAAGGTGCGATATTGCTTGATGGTCTTGATACCAAAGGTATGAATACTGTTCAGGTTAATCAGACAGGAATAGCGCGTACATTCCAAAATATTAGATTGTTTTCTTCACTGTCAGTGGAAGATAATGTTAAAATCGGTTTGCACAATCAATATAAATATGACACTTTGAGTGGAATATTGCGTCTTCCTAATTATTGGAAAGCAGAGAAACAGTCAAAAGAGAAGGCTCGTGAGCTATTGTCAATTTTTAATATGGAACACATGGCCAAGTACAAGGCTGGCTCGCTTCCTTATGGAGCCCAGCGTCGTCTTGAAATAGTACGCGCGTTGGCTACTAATCCCAAATTGCTGCTGCTTGATGAACCAGCAGCAGGTATGAATCCACGTGAAACTGAAGAGCTGATGGAGAATATCCGCAAGATAAGGGATACGTTCCAGATAGCGGTACTGTTGATTGAACATGATATGAGTTTAGTTATGGGTATTTGCGAAGGAATAGCTGTTTTGAACTACGGAAAAATAATCGCTAAAGGTACACCTGAAGAGATACAGTCCAATCCTGAAGTAATTGAAGCGTACCTGGGCAAACAGAAGGAGGACTGATTACAAGTGCTAAAAGTTAATGATATCAATGTTTATTACGGCAGTATACATGCCGTCAAAGGAATATCATTTGATGTTAATAAGGGAGAAATTGTAACGTTAATTGGTGCAAATGGTGCCGGTAAATCGACTATTCTTAACTCAGTGGCGGGACTCCTTAAGACCAGGACAGGATCGATTGAGTTTGAAGGACAGAGTATTCTTGGAACTGCGCCACATTTAATTGTATCGAAAGGTTTAGCTATGTGTCCTGAAGGACGTCGTATTTTCCTTCAAATGTCGGTTGAAGAGAATCTTGAAATGGGTGGCTACACGCGCAAAAATCAGGAAGCAGAACAGAGCCTAATTAATGTATATGACAGGTTTCCCAGATTAAAAGAACGTAGAAAACAACAGGCAGGTACCCTGTCTGGTGGTGAACAGCAGATGCTGGCGATCGGACGCGCTCTGATGAGCAGACCATCATTGTTGATGCTTGACGAACCATCAATGGGACTAGCTCCTATTTTGGTTGACCAGATATTCGCGATTATAAAAGAACTTAATGAGAGTGGCACTACAATTCTCCTGGTCGAGCAGAATGCCAGGATGGCGCTCTCGGTGGCTGATCGAGGTTATGTACTTGAAACCGGCAGAATAGTTTCATCTGCTTCAGCCAGCGTGCTCTTAAATGATGACGCTGTTCGCAAAGCCTATCTCGGCGGATAATCAAGCTTTTTACTATCAGTTTGTTTATTACTATGAGAGACTGTTTGGCAAAAATGTCATACAGTTTCTTTTTTCTCTCTGGCAAGGAAAAACGCAATGCCAAAACCTATTGAGAGAGTAATAATTGAAACTGTAATTTGAAGAAAATCAGTGTCTTGTATACCTGTTTCTAAAAATATCGCGATAGGTGAAGCGATTATCAATCCTAAAATTGCTGAATATGTCAAAACTGGCGCATGTTCGAAAAGCCATTTGATTATTTTTGCAATTACCGCTATTCCAATTAGAATACCAATGCCAAAGGGAACAAAGACACCAAATCCATGTGCTATCGCGACTCTGTCAAAACTAACTATAGCTTCAATGAAGCTGCTGATATTACTGATAATTCCATTATAAAACCCCAGTATCATCAATACCATTGATCCGCTGACTCCTGGTATTATCATCGTGGCAGCAGCAATAATTCCAACAAAAAACAACTGAATCATAATACCTGGGGATAAAATAAAATCAGTAGCAGTGGATTCATTTCCTTGGCCAAGAGACATGACAATGACCAAAGCAAAGAAGATCAGGAAAGCAACTCCGTGATGAATACTGATCTTCTGTCCACGAAAATTCTGCAGTATTACAGGCAAACCACCAAGTATTAAGCCTATAAACAATCCTGCTGTTTGCAAAGGCCAGGTTGTAAGTGTATATCTGACAACAAAGGATAATAATGCGATACCGGCGACCGCACCTATTATATATGGCAGCAAAAAAATAATACTTTGTTTAAAATTTTTTTTGAGTTCAGTTACTGCCGAAATTAACTTATCATAAACACCCATTGATACGGCCATAGTTCCGCCGCTAACCCCGGGAATAATGTTAGCTACTCCAATAACGATTCCTTTTGCGGTTTCTTTGACCAGATGAGATATCTTAGACATATAGAAAACTCCTTGTTTCAATTTTGTTTAGCCATGGTGTATCGCTATCTTCTGTAGTAAAAAAATGACAGCAATGGAAGTATAGCATAGGCCGCTTCCAGCTGTCATCAAGTCTCTGTCAGTGTTTCATATTGTGTGTTAAGGTAAAACACTCTCAAATGTCTTCTTTATGCTTCTTAATAAATTTCTTTATATCTTCCTTGCAATGACCGCATTTGCTGCCGGCACCTGTTTCTTTCTTAACCTCTTTGTAAGTCAAAGCACCATTTTTCATTGCGTCTAAAATGTCACCCTTGGTTACTTTTTTACATGGACATATTATTTTATTTTTGTTCATAAGTCGTCCCCTTTCAAATAGAACGGATCAGCTGATCAACATGTTCGCTTGGTGTGGTCCAGCTTGTACAGAACCTGACAGCAGTAAATCTGGCATTCATTTTCTGCCAGCGGTGAAATGCGAAATTGTCGGCAAGTCTCTCGATCATTTCATCAGGTAAGATGGGAAACTGTTGATTGGTTGGAGAATCAAATAGTAACTCATAGCCTGCACTGGTAAAAGCCTGTCTAATACGCATAGCCTGTTTAACAGCATGATCAGCCAGTTGCAAATACAAATTATCGGACAAAAGTGCTTCGAATTGGAGTCCGAGCAATCTTCCTTTTGCTAACAAGCCGCCTTGTCTTTTTATCATATATCTGAAATCTCTTGCGACCTCAGGGTTACTGATCACAAGCGCTTCGCCAAAAAGAGCGCCTGTTTTGGTACCGCCGATATAAAAAGCATCACAGAGTCTGGCCAGATCTGTCAAATCCGGTGCCAGAACATCAGCTACAAGCGAGTAGCTAAGCCTTGCACCATCTACATAGAGTAGCAAATTATTTCGTTTGCAGACAGAGCTGATGCTTTCCAATTCGCTGAGTGTATAAACTGTGCCACACTCAGTGGGTTGAGATATGTAGACCATAGCAGGCTGGACAATATGTTCATGTGTTGGATCCTGCCAGTGCTCCTGCCAAATATTTTCAATCTGTTGGGCGTTAATTTTACCATCAGAGCACTCTGTAGTTATTATTCTATGACCTGTTGCTTCAATCGCGCCAGTTTCATGCGTGTTTATGTGTCCGCTGATAGCTGCTATCACACCTTGATATGGCTTAAGCGCAGAAGCAATGAAAGTGAGGTTCGTTTGTGTTCCGCCAACAAAAAAATGAACTGATGCATCAGGTTTATTACATAAACTTCGAATTATTTTTCTGGCATTTTCACAATACTTATCTTCACTGTAGCCGGACGTCTGTTCATTATTAGTTGCTATTAATCTATCGAGTATAGACTGGTGAGCTCCTTCTGAATAATCACTTTCAAATCTGATCATATTTATAGCCTCCGTTAATAGAGATATTTGTATATTTGACTTTAATAATAACATATTACTTTTGTAGCATATTGTAACTGAAGATAGAAGATGTTGATTTTTGTACCACTATCTACAATGTTTGCAAATGTGCCATAATGCATTCGGCAAAATGTTATAATATGCATGTAAGAAGCGCGAAAGGAGACGTTATTATGGCAGTTCTAACATTTTCTCGTGAGTTTGGCAGTGACGGAGACGTAATCGCAAGAAGAGTTTCAGAGGCGCTTGGGTACAAATACATTGACAAAGATATCATTGAAGAAGTTCTCGTTAAGTATGGACTTGTGGCTTTTGCAGATTTGTACGACAGTGAACATGGCCTGTGGGGACGTTTTGATTCTGAGAAAAAGAGAATTGTGACAATGCTTGAAAAGGCGATAAAGACTTTTGCCAGACTTGATAATTGTGTGATTGTTGGTCGTGGAGCTTTTGTTGTTTTACAGGATTATGATAATGTTCTTAACATCAGTGTAAAAGCGCCTTTTGAGAAACGAGTTAAGAGAATTATGATAGCCAAAGAACTCGATGACCCATTGGAGGCAGCAGAGTTTGTCAAGCAGCATGATAAAATCCGTCGAAGTTTTTTGCAAACATTTTATAGTATCAAATATGATGAGATGACTTGGTTTGATATGTGCCTTGATTTGAAACTAATCAACGCTGACTCGGCATCAGATTGGATTATTAAGGTAGTTAAGGAACTTGAATCAAGAGTTGTTTCTGAAGAGCATGACGTTAAGAATATAACGGAAGATAAGATTATGTCTTCTGCCATTGAAGAAGTGATGAGGAGTGTATAGAGCATTACCAAACTGAGATGAGCAATGTTTGTATAATGTTGCCATTTATTATTGATTTATTGTTGCAAATTCTAACTGTTATGTTGTATGATTCATCAGGAAACCTAAATTTGTGGACATATGGTTTACAGCAGGTTGTTTTTTGCAGCCTGCTGTTTGACTGGGAGGAGAAATGGGATGACACGCAGGAAAACAGCTTACGGCTTAGCTTCATTGATAATCATCGTTTGTTTGTTTGGCTGTAGTGTATTCTTATTTGTTACTGGTTGCGTACGCACTAATCAAGACAATGAAATATTAAGTCCTGATCAACCCGTTACTATAACCGTGTGGCATTACTATAACGGTTTAATCAAGGAGCGGTTTGATTCACTTGTCTCAGAATTTAATGAGACTATAGGCGCTGATAAGGGCATAGTAGTTAATGCTTCGAGCTACGGTGATGTTGAACATCTGGCAAATGAGGTTTTTGCAGCGGCAAATCAAGTAAAAGACGCGCAGGCTATGCCTGATATTTTTGCATCATACGCTGATAACGCATGGAGAATCAATCAGATTACCGAATTGGTAAGTCTTGATGAATATTTTAGTGCTGACGATTTGTCTGCTTTTCGGATGGAGTTTCTTGAAGAGGGTAAGTTTGTTGATGACGGGAAATACTATATTGTTCCAATTGCCAAAGCCTCAGAAAATTTGTTTGTTAACAAGACTTTATGGGAACCGTTTGCTGCCAAACATAATTTTAGTGAAATAGATTTGCTCTATTGGGAGTCTCTTGCCGAAGTCGCAGCCATATATTATGAGGAAACCGGTATGGGGTTCTTCGGGATTGACGCCAACGCGAATTATATGATCCAGGCAGCAAAACAGCTTGGCGATAATATATATTATTTGGATGAACAAGGACAAGCAAGTCTCGAGATTTCCAATGAGTTAGCTGATCATATCTGGAAATATTTTTACGAACCATATATTAAAGGGCATTATGTCAAGAGTGGACGTTTCAGCTCTGATGACGCAAGGACCGGGAGTGTTCTTGCCTATACCGGTTCTACTGCAGGTGCTGGTTACTTCCCGCAGGAGATTACAATAAATGATAATGAGATTTTTCAAATAGAACCGCTTGTACTACCATATCCATATTTCCGTGAGGGTGAGCCTTATGCCGTGCAGCAAGGCGCTGGAATGTGTATAAGCAGAAGTGAACCAAAGCGTGAACTTGCTGCTTATCAATTTTTAAAATGGTTTACTCTAAGTGAACAGAACATAGATTTTGCTGTGTCAACTGGCTATTTCCCTGTTAGACAGAATGATTTGACAATTGATAAATTATTAAAGGCTTATGATACTGCTAACAAAGATGTTTCAGCAATTCGTTCTTCTATAGTGGCTACAAGTAAAATGTTCGAAGAGTATACTCTATACAATAGTAAGCCTTTTAACGGTAGCTATGAGCTCAGAAACCTTCTTGAACGTCATCTGTTTGAGAAAATAGTTAGTGATCTTGAACTTATCCAAAAAAGGGTTGAGCTGGGAGAGGATAGGGAAGCAGTTATTGATGATTTAATTTCTAAGGATAATCAGAATCTATGGGTTAAGCAGTTGCATGAAGATGCAATGACAATTTTCTCAAAATACTAATTGCCACACTCTATGCTAATAGCATTAAACATAGTTAGAAGATCATCAACTGAAGTTTGCGCTTTTTCATTTTCAGCTCTATCTAAAACAATCTGTCCTCGATTCATCATAATTAGTCTGTTGCCGTAGTTAGCAGCATACCGCAGGTTATGTGTAACCATCATTGCGGTTAGTTTTTTGCTTTTTACCACTTGATCAGTTAACTTCATAATAATTTCAGCGGTGTTGGGGTCAAGTGCGGCTGTATGCTCATCAAGAATCAAAAATTCAATAGGAGTCAAGGTTGTCATTATAAGTGCCAATGCCTGCCTTTGACCACCTGATAGCAGACCGACTTTTATATCCATCTTGTTTTCAATTCCAAGACCCAGAGTCGCAAGTTGTTCCTGATAGTACGATTTGCGATTCTTATTAATTCCAGAACTAAGGTTGAATCTTCTGCCCTTGTTATCAGCAAGAGACATATTTTCCAGAATAGTCAGGTGCGGACAAGTGCCCATTGCTGGATTCTGATACACTCTGCCTATCCGACTGTAACGCTGATAGTCTTTTAGCCTGGCGATATTTTTCCCGTTAATTATTACGTCACCATTTTCGATGGGAATGCTGCCGCAAATTATATTCAGAAGAGAAGTTTTGCCGCTACCATTACTTCCAACTATCGACAGAAACTGACCATCATTAATTTGCAGATTGAAGTCTTGGAATAGGCACATCTCTGTGACTGTTCCAGGATTATATATTTTTGTAATACTATTTAATTCAAGCATTTTATCAGCCTTTCTGTTTTAATGTGGCATTGTGTCTTTTCTGATAATTACCGAAGACAAGTATAGCCAGAAACAGTACCGCGGTTATTAATTTTAGTAAGTTTGCCGGAAGTCCGAGGCTGATTGCCAACTGCATACAGGCTTTGTAAATAATACTTCCGATAAGTGCAGCGGTAGTGCCGTGAACTGAATCAAATTTCTGAAAAATTGTAGTGCCAATTATGACAGTCGCTAATCCAAAAACAACCTGTCCAGTACCCATTGTACTGGAAAAAGCTCGCTGCTCATGACATACTATGCTTCCTGATAGGGCTACAAGCGCGTTTGATATAACAAGTCCGATTATTTTGACCGTTCCCTTATCTTTTGCAAGTGAAGTTACAAGAACACTGTTATCCCCAACAGCTCGCAGAAGCAGACCGCTCTTAGTCATAAAATAAAGATCGAGGAGTACTTTTACCATAATTACTATCAGCAGAGAAACTATCAATTTGCGATAAATCAATGAGCTTGAACCCAAAAATGATGTCACAAATGCAGAAGTAAATATTGTATCGACATCGCGATTGATAATCAGATTAGAACCGGCAATTTGTAGATTAATTGAGAACAAGGCGGTCATAGTTATGATACCCGCAAGCAGATCTCTTACTTTTAGCTTGACATGAATCAAGCCTGTTGTCAGACCGGCTAAGGCACCTGCTGCCATAGATACTGGAAGGGTCAACCATGGATTGCTGCCATTTGTCATCATTACAGCAGTGACAGCAGCCCCCAAAGGGAAGCTGCCATCAACCGTAAGATCAGGAAAATCGAGGATCTTGTATGTAATATACACACCAAAAGACAATAGGGCATATATCAATCCTTGAGTTGATGTGCTGATTATCAGATCAAGTAGAACATTCATTTAATACACCGATTCCTTTTTCTTTTAGCTGTTCGAAATGTGTCATGATCTTAAATCAGTTCTCAGATGACTCAATTGCCTGGCCCGTGAGATCGTCTGGGAGAGTTATTGACATTTCTTCAAGCGCTTGAGAATTAATATATATGCTATATTCGCTAATTGTTTCATATTTCATTTCAGAAGCTTCGGCCTCACCTGTAATAATTTTTGCAGCCATAAGTCCAGTTTTCTGACCAAGTCTAAAATAATCTATACCCGCTGCTGCCACACATCCTTTTTTGACCTGCTCAACTTCGCTGCCATATACAGGAATGCCGGCCGCGTTCGTTTTTTCAAGAATAGAAGGCAAAACACCTACAACATTATTGTCGGTTAGATTAGAAAAACAGTCAACATTTTTAGCTATCAGAGAATCTGCTGCAAGTGTAACTTCTGATTGAGCTGTTACACCAATTGCTTCGATTGAAAAACCAAAATCACCTGCTTTTGCCTCGTACTCAGCTATAGCTGATACGGAATTTGGTTCGCTGGTAGTGTAGAGAATGCCAATTGTACTGGCATCTGGCTGCATGCTTCTAATGAGCTCGAGTTGTGCTTCTACTGGCAGTTTGTCGCTGGTGCCAGTTACATTACCACTGTCAAGACCTGCTTCTACAGGGTCGGTGATCGCCGTAAATATCACTGGTATATCTTTATCTTCTGCCGCGGCAAATGCTGCTGTAGCAGATGGCGTTGCTATCGCGCACATTAAATCAACATTGTTCGCAGAAAAATTCTGCGCGATCTGTGTTGCGATGGCGGTATCAAAACCGGCGTTTTGATAACTGATAGTAAAATCTTCTTCCTCCTTGAGTCCGGCGTCAGCAAGTCCCTGTAGGAAACCTTCACGGCAATTATCAAGGGATGCATGTTCACCGAATTGTGAGATACCGATTGATTTAACATCATCTTTGCCAGCACATGATGCTGTTGAAATTGCCAGTGTGGCCATGATTAGTACTGCTAATAGTTTTTTCATTGTTAGTTCCTCCTCAAATATTTTTATTGTGCTTTTCTTTTGATACCGGTAAAAGTAGACAACAAAAAAAGCCCTGCCCCCATGGGACAAGACTTGAATCCTGCGGTACCACCCAAATTGACAACTGAATACAGTTGTCCACTCTAATACGATACTGTCATATCGCCGCTATGATAACGGTCGCGAACCCGTCAAGCCTCCAAGTCTGACAAAATAAGAAATACTTATCGATTAATATCAATAACTTCTATCTGTCTGAACCTGTTCGGCTGCCCTCCTTGAGTCCATTCACTTCGCATACATTTGCGGCAATTCCACCATCTGCCACTCTCTGTAAAATAACTCTCGAAGTTACTAATCTCAGTCACAGGTTTAATAATGTTTGATTAATACTTGATTTTATCATCACGAAATCATTTGTCAAGACTGATTTGGTAAAAAAACAGTGCCGATGTGCAATTTGTCTGGAAATATGCTATAATATGTGTGATGTGCTTGTGCCTCAACGGAATTTCCCGTATGCGAGGCTTCCCAATGGAGGTGGAAAATGTTTCAAATAAATGATTTTATAGTATTTGGCGCGAACGGTGTTTGTCAGATTACCGACAGACGTATTGAGAATTTTGATGGAACTTGTGAGCGTGAATATTTTGTGTTGAATCCGCTTAATTCCAGAAACGCGACTATTTACGCACCTGCTGATAAGAGCAGGGAGAAAATGCGTAATCTACTTGAGCGTGATGAAGTGCTTTCGCTAATAGAAGCTCTTCCGATAGAAGACAGTGAATGGATAAGTGATAATCAGGCTCGTAGAAATTATTATAATCAGGTTTTACAGATTGCTGATCAACAGGAACTGTTGCTGATGATCAAAACTTTGAATGAGCGTCAGGATGAACTTGCTGAGAAAGGGAGAAAGCTTTCTGCACAGGATTCTGATTTCAAGAAGAGGGCAGAGGCTCTGATAAACGATGAATTTGCACTTGTTCTTGATATTGAACCTGATGAGGTTTTACCATTTATTATTGAACACAGGTCGGCTCATCACTCTTAATTTTTTGAGCATTCTTTGTTTTCGAGCAGTGATCCTCGTGTGATGATACTTTTACCGTGTTTTTGTTTAATCGCATCTATTGTTTCTTCCAGTCTTCGTCTGTCATCTGCACCGTGCAGAGAGTTGGTTTGAATCAATTTATGCTTATCAGAATGCATACCGTGCAATTGACACTTATCAAAATCAAATAGTGTCAATTGCCGGTTTTTTATTTCCTCGGAAAAATTAGCAAGAGTTATACCTACAAGCCTAACTGAACTGTTAGTTTTCCAATGACATGTCATAAGCTGGTAAGCATGCTGAAAAATATCGTTTCCAGAAGCTGTAGGGTTTATCTTGCATTGGCGGGTTGTAATTGAGAAATCGCTGTATTTAATTGTAATTCTGATTACGCTTCCTTGTTTTTTATGTTTTCGGGCTGATCGGGCTATCTCATCAGCAAGTTTAATGAGAATAGTACGAACTTCATCCGGCGAATTTGCATCTTTTGCCAGTGTCACTGATTTACCGATGGATTTCACTTCGTTCTCAGAAGGCATGGTAACTGTTTCAGGATCTATGCCATTAGCATGATTATAAAGCTGAAGACCGCTTCTGCCAAACATGTCAGATAATAGTTTTGGTTTAACAGCTGCAAGGTCACCAATAGTTTTAATTCCAATCGCGGTTAGTTTATCTGCTGTTTTGCTGCCGATACCATACATATTATTCACTGGTAGCGGCCATAGCAGACTTGCTATCTGTTCAGGCCATAATTCAGTGATTCCTTGAGGTTTTCGCATTTCAGCCGCCATTTTTGCTAAGAACTTGTTCGAGGAAATACCAATTGAACATGGTATTCCAAGCCGCTTGTTTATATCTGTCATAATAAGTTCAGCAGCCTGCACTGGTGTACTGTATATCTTCTCGCAGCCGGATAAATCTATCCAGGCTTCGTCTATACTGTTTGGTTCAACAATTGGCGAAAATTCATTTAATAGTTGCATAAGTTGTTTTGATTTTTGCTTGTAAAAATCATGATCTGGTTTAACTAGACGAAGTTCAGGACACAATCTGATTGCTTGCGCAACTGTCATTGCAGTTTTCAAATTACGTGCTCTTGCTTCGTAATTGGCAGCCAGAATTATTCCCGTTCTTTTGCCGGGATCACCCGCGACAGCTGCCGGGATACCAACGAGTGATTGGTCTCGGGATGTTTCACATGATATGAAAAACGCGTTCATATCAACTAAAAGAATAACTCTGTTCATGGCTTACATTATAATCAGATAATTTGCTATATGCCAGGCCAAATGCCCCATTTATGTGACTACCGTATGATATAATTTCTCTGATGGGAGGTTGATGTGATGTTATTTGCTTGTGATATCGGGAACAGTACAATAAAACTTGGGCTGTTTAATGATGATCATCTTGTCAGTCATGCAAGCCTGAGCTCAAACAGAAATGCTACTGCTGATGAATACGCTATTCAAATAAAGGGTTGTTTCTCAATGTTTGGTGTTTTGCCTGAAAATATTAATGGTTGTATTATTTCTTCAGTTGTCAGACCACTTAATCCGGTTTTTGCCGAGTCAATTAAAAAAATATTGAAAATTGAGCCCATATTTGTCGGGCCTGGGTTGCGCACAGGCTTAAACATTAGAACAGAAATCCCTTCACAGCTCGGTGCTGATATCGTTGCCAATGCTGTTGCCTCCTTGCGAAATGAAGA
>JAQVJP010000049.1 GCA_028695145.1 Eubacteriales bacterium | reverse complement strand
GATGGTCCTATGATGGCTAATGAAGAGACATCTTCCAGCTCAAGGCTGAGATTGTTCAGAGCCACAAGTTCTCCGTACTTTTTTGTCAGATTTTTTATGCTAATTTGCATAGGCCATTTTCCTTTCCAATCTGCGTGTAAGCAGCGAAATCGGTATGGTCAAAACGAGATATCCAACTGCCAGAAGAATATAGTTCTCAAAAGGCGTAAAAGTAATACTGTCGACCTCTTGAACATTTTTTGTAAACTCATTAACAGCGATTAAGGACAAAATCGATGAATCCTTGATCAAAGAAGCAAATTGGCCAGTTAAGGGAGGCAACACAACGCGGCTTACCTGAGGTACGATTATGTACCTGTATGTTTGCAGACGCGTGAAACAAAGAGATTTCGCGGACTCCATCTGAGCTGATGGTATGCTTTCGAGTCCGGCTCTGATGATTTCAGAAACATATGCTCCGGAAAAAGTCGAAAGTATAAGTATTCCCATCAAATATCGATTATTAAGATTATAAGCAGTGCCGATAAAATAGAAGAAAAAAATTGTCTGAACAAGAAGCGGCGTACCGCGTATCAACTCAATGTAGAACGTTGCGGTGTACTTAACAAACAAGAACTCAGATCTCTTGCCTGCTGCTGCGAGTGTACCTATTATCAAACTTAATATCAAAGAAAAAAAACTAATCATCACTGTTACGCCAAAACCAAAGGCGAATTTTTTGCCATAGTCAGGCAGTCTTGACCACTGCCAATTATGTTGGAGCAATATACCGGCAACAACAAAAAAGGCGGCTATCAGCAGGACAGCCGCCAGTGCCTGCAATACAGGGAATTTTTTCTTCCAGGACATCATCTTATGTCAAAGAAGAAGGGAATATCAAGTTCGGCAAATTTATCCTTCTCATCTTTCAAATACTTCTCTGCCAAAGAATTAAACCCACCATCCTCACGGAAATCCGATATAAAAGCGTTTATTTCTTCAGTAAGTTCAGGATTGTCTTTGTTTACCCCAATGCCCCAAAAATCTGCTGCTTCCTGATATGGTTCGAGATTAACTCTGGTTGTATCTTCATTTTGCATCCACTGTCTGTAAATCGTTAGCTGATCATAGGTAAAAGCGTCTGCCTTCCCCTGAATTACTTCGAGTACACACGCACTCTCCTTGTCGAAGACCATTATATTTTCTTCCGGCAAATGCTCTTGAGCGTAAATATGACCAGATGTGCCTTTTTTTACTGCCAGAATCTTACCTTGTTCTTTAAGATCTTCAAATGTTTGTACACTTGAGTCATTGCCAATCAGAAGAGCAAGGCCTATGGATGCATAAGGGTCAGAAAAATCTATAGTTTTCTTGCGTTCATCGTTTATTGTCATAGACGATATAATGATATCAATTTTGTCTGTTTCAAGTGCTGGTATCAAGCCAGTCCAGGCAATGTTTTCAATTACAACTTCTCGCCCAAGTGCCTCCCCAAGACTATATGCCAAATCGACACTGATTCCTGTCGGTTTGTTATCTTTATCTGTAGTTTCAAAAGGTGGGTAAGCCAGCTCCATACCTACAACAAGCTTATCATCATCCGTCTTGGAACAAGAAGAAAAAACGATAGACGCTATGAGTAAAATGCTAATAATACCAGCGGTTCTAAAAATTCTATTTTTCATAGTCATCGGCATTTACACAACAAAAAATAAATGTTCTGTTGTATATTTGCCTGCACCTCCTCTGCTTCAACTTATTTCTGTTTATCATACAGTATTATAAGTTAAATGCAACGCACAGCAAACAAACCTGTGTTACAGAACATAAATTTTTTGCCCGTGAATAATTAAATAACTGATTTGCGTTGTCTTGCAGGCTGTAACTTCTCGATGAGTTGCTCAAGCCGATCGATGACTTCCTGTTTTTGTTTTTGTACAGTAGGTATTTTTTGAATATAATCATCAAAATAAGCACTCAACGAACGTAATATATTCGCCTCGTTTAAGAGAACTGATACTGAGTTGCTTTTTCCTGATTGAGATGGAGAAAATAGCGCGCCATTATTTTCTTTGTATACAATATTGACATCAATATCCTCAAGCCCTGGCGTCTGATCACTTAGAAGCAAATGATAATGTTCATAATTCTTTAGCGTTTCTACAGTGTTGTTTAGCCAGTTGATTGTGTCACTGATGGTCATAACCCATGGTTCTGATAGACATAGCAGGCAACTGTCAACTTCAGCCTGGCCAATATTTTCAATTTGATCAAGGAGAGACAGTGGAACTATATCAATATAAGGCTCTTCCTTCAGCTTCTCATGGAATACCTGTTGATGATGCAACAACAACCTGCTCATATCATGAGCGCGGAAATTGTTGCCCCTGTCGCTTACATCCTGTAGAAGACTTCCTGGCAAAAGGAGACTGTTTAGCTGGCTACGAATATTAAACACGGTTCCGTTTTTTCTTCTTAATTCAAGTCCTGTTTCAAGTAGCTGAATTTCATTATGCTTACCAAAAACTGAAAACAATGGTTGGCAGTTTTTCAAATGTGCCTCGTATAATGACTCATACATTGCCACTGTTTCTTGGTCACGATAAATAAATGTTGGCTGATCGTTGCTGTCAATAAGGTTGAAGGCAACAACAGCGCTTCTTCCTCGTGAAATAAACAATGTCCTCTTAATATCAGAATCAGCATATCTGGGGTAATAGTATGATTTGATTTTACCGGCCAGATGGAGCGGCATCCAATAAGTCAAAGCGTTCATGATTTCCTCACGCTGTCTGTTGACAACATGAATTATTGTAATAGAATGTCCTGATTCAATGATTTGTTTTAATAGTGACGCCCAGATCAGAGTAAATTGCCGATCTCCTGTCAACCAGGTCATATCATCTTCGCTGTGCAGCAATAATTCTTGTTTTTTATCAGACTGAACTATTTCTATTAGAAAATTAAGTACCGCCTGCCTTCTTCCTGTGATGCCATTGAATTTCTCATATACTGATTCCTCACCGGGTTCAGATGAGAGCCTGCTTATAGAAGCTGTCTGACTATCCAGTTTGGGTAAGTTGTCAGTATCCATAAGTCCAGCTATGTTCGCGATCATATTCTGAGTGTAGGCTGGCGATTGGGACTTCTCCATTGCGGGACTTAGACTCATAGGTTCATCTGATATGAGCCAGTCGGCAAGCGCATGTATTCTTCGCCCCTCATCCTGTAACAAATCTGGAGATAATTGTGATTTTAAAATGAAATCAAGATATTCTTTTTGGTAATGGTAAGTGCTCAGGCTCAAAAAGAAACTTGCGATTGCCGGGACATGAGGAGAGTTTACCGACATGGTTCTCTCACCAGATTTCCAACGACTAACAAGTGAGGCATCGACGTTGATGCCTCTAGCCAATTTGCTGTTGCTTATTTTGAAAAGCTTCATAAGACCGCTTAATTTATGATCAAAATACATTTTTAATACCTCCATGTAAACAGAGCTTATTATGCCATGACATAAGAACTTGGTCAATGACATCTTGTGTCAATCTGTGCCAATGTCGAATACGTGACACGTGTTATGACAATGACTGTGATTAGTGTACTGATATTTTTACTTATTACGGTAGTTATGATAAAATCTTCTCACTGCAGATTTGAATTGCTGCGACTGGAAGGGAAATGGCATGATCTGGGTTACTATATTTTTACTTGCTGTTAGTCTGGCGATGGATGCCATGGCGGTTTCTGTCACTCTTGGCATATGTAAAGGTCATGCAGGAATTGGTGATGCACTTAAGACCGGTATTTACTTCGGTTCTTTTCAGGCTTTGATGCCGGCTGTTGGTTATATCGCTGGATCAAAACTTGCGAGTTTGATCGCTCCTGTCGATCATTGGATAGCCTTTGCTCTTCTGGCGTTTATAGGAATAAAGATGATTTATGAAGCTCTTCATGAATCAGAGTTCAGTGAAGATGAATCTTGTCCGGTTGAGGATCCGATGAGTCACAAAAGATTACTTGTGCTGGGTATTGCGACTTCAGTTGACGCACTGGCTGCAGGTATAAGTATTGCTCTCGACGGACTGCCGGTGTTGCAGTCTGTGATAACTATAGGTGTTGTTACTATGATATTGTCGGCGTTAGCCGTTGTTCTTGGACGCAGGCTTGGTGTAGTTTTTCAAAAGAGAGCTACAGTTATCGGTGGAGTGGTTTTAAATTTGATTGGTTTGAAAATACTCTTTGAACATCTTGGATTAATATGAGGTATTATGAATCCTGTATCTGAATATAAGCTTGATTAAGACTGATGTTTCTATTGAAAAGGAGATTATTCTGTAATGGAAGACAGTGGTTCTGACGCTATTTTATCTATTCTTAATGCTGGTCTGGCAGCAACCGGGCAAATACCTTTGTGGCTTGATTTTCTTATAGTTTTTTTGTTGATTGCTCTATACGCTTTTTTTTCAGGTGCTGAGCTTGCCATTATATCTTTGAATGACAGTAAAATTCGTAATCAGGCTGATGAAGGTGACCCGATCGCTAAATCGCTCAGACGTTTGATTGACGAACCGGGTAATTTTCTGGCAACAATTCGGGTTTCGGTAACTTTTGCCGGTTTTTTTGCTGTAGCGTATTCATCGTTCAGGTTTACTGAAGTCATCTATAGTGCCTTGCGGCTACAAGGTGGCGGCTACAAGTTTTTGATTGTGGTCGCACTGGTTGTTATCATGGCTTATTTAATTCAGGTTTTTGGCGAGATGCTGCCCAAGCGGATAGCGCAGGCTCATCCGGAGAAATTTGCCAGAGGTGTCGCAGGAATTATCAGATTCGTCAGTATAATACTGAAACCATTTGTCATTATGTTGACAGCAACAACTAATCTGTTTTTGCGGCTTGCCGGTATTGATCCTAATCAAACGGATAAGACAGTAACAGAAGAAGAAATTCGAATGATGGTTGATGTTGGGCGCGAATCAGGTAATATACATGATGAAGAGCGGGTTTTGATCGAAAATGTTTTTGATTTTAATGATAAAGCCGTTTCTGAAATAATGACACATCGCACAAACCTGGTGTCTTTGGACGCTGACGCTGATTATGCTGAGGTTCTTGAAGTTGCCGTGCGTGAGAAATATACGCGCATACCTGTATATGAGGATAATATCGATAATATTATAGGTATTCTTCACATAAAAGATCTGTTGTATCACGCTGTTGAAGGCTTGAAGCAGCCGTTTTCTCTGAGGAATATGATTCGCGAGCCATACATTGTCCCTGAATCAAAAACAATAGATGTGCTATTCCGTGAAATGCAGCGTGATCATGCGCAATTAGCTGTAGTTATTGACGAATATGGCGGTACTGCAGGTATAGTTACGATTGAGGATCTCGTTGAAGAAATTTTTGGCAGCATACAGGACGAATACGATGAGGAAGAGCTGGATATAGTTCGTAAAGATGAGAATACACTAGTGATTTCTGGATTGACCCCACTTGATGAAGTTTCAGAAGCTGTTGGAATTGATTTCCCTGATGATGAGTATGATACAATTGCCGGTCTTGTACTCAGTCTGCTTGGTCGTATCCCGGAGGAAAATGAGTATCCTGAGGTGACTTACAGTAATCTGAAAATTAAGGTTCTCGGAATGGATGAGAAGAGGGTATCTCTTGTGGAACTGGTAGTTCAGCCTGAAGAAACTGAAGAAGAGGGGAATAGTAGTTTTGACGAAGAGAAATAATAATGTAAAAGCCGTACTGTTTGATATGGACGGCACGATTCTTGATACTGTACCGTTGATTGTTGAGAGCTTCCAATACACATATTATAAACACACAGGTCAATATCGAGAAGATCAGGATATAATTGCAACAATAGGATTGCCTCTTGAAAAAGTTTTTTCTGAGTTTGCGCCAGGTTTGCGAGAAGAAATGTTTCAAACCTATATCTCTCATAATGTTAAGCTCCTGCCCAGCCACATTGGCTTGTTTCTGGGAATGCCGTCTTTATTCGCCAACCTGAAAGCCGCGGGAATTAAGCTGGGCATCGTCACATCCAAACGCATCGATTCGGCAAACCGCAGTATAGAACCTTTTCATCTTGATGAATATTTTGAATTTATACTGGCAAAAGAAGATACCTCGCGCCATAAACCCGATCCTGAGCCTCTGTTGTTGGCTATGAGTAAGCTTGGTGTGACGGATTCAGATAGTGTTGTCTACGTAGGCGATAGTATCCACGATTTACGTTGCGCGCAAAATGCCGGCTGCAAATCAGTAGTGGTCGATTGGACTTATATGAATAAAGATGAGCTGAGAGCGGCAGATCCTGATCTATGGCTTGAAAAAGCAGAGGATCTGCTGAAGTGGGTGGTGACTGATTAATGGCGCGCTATGGTTACATGAAACTTGATATTGAAGAATCCGACGTAAGTCGTCAGGCTCTTTTACTTGACCCTATGGGTGGTTTTGATAGGATTTTTGTTGAGCAGATAAGCCAAAATGGCCGGAGGGAACAACGTAAGCGTCTATTATCAATGCTGCAGTCAGGAGACGTTGTCTATGCTGCTGCCGCTGACAGAATAGCTGATAATACACGTGATTTTTTAATTGTTGCGGATAGAATAATCAGAAACGGGGCTGATTTAGTAGTATTGCAGGAGAATGTTGATACAAGAAGCCCTTCCGGGCGTCAGGCTATTCGTTTATTAACTGTATTTGCGGAAATAGACTACAAATGGCAATCAGATCGTAAGAAGCAAGGTATAAAGTCTGCTCGCAATCAAGGCCGACGTATAGGCAGGCCGCCGGTATCAGTACCACCTGATTTTCGTCGGATCTGTGAGGAGTGGTCAAAAGGACGGATCAACGGCAGTGAAGCGGCTGATATCAGTGGTCTTAAGAAAACAAGTTTTTACAAAAAGGCGGCAGAGCTTGGCTTTAAGGCTCCCGGCAAGAGAAATAAAAATTCCGGCGATTAATACTTATAATTGTGCTGCTTATATTGTACATGGATACCTTGTCACAATTTTGACATATTCTTATCGTATTATGCAGATTGAACTGTGCAACTTGCTTGTGTATAATAAGCTTTGGTTGAAAACTGATTGAGCTGTTATTGACAGCTTGGCAGAACTAATTTGACAAAGGACGGAACTGAGCATGAGAGAACCATCAGAAGGTCAGCAGAAGTGGAAAGCAGAAGAATTACGTGAACAGCGCAAGGCTCGACTGGCTGAAATGAAATCCAAGGATGGCGGTAAGAAACCTGTTAAAACAGGCAATCGAACAGCTACAGTTATTACAATAATAGTACTGGTGCTTGCTCTTGTGGGCGCAGGACTATGGGGCGCTTATAGACTTGGACTGCCTCACCAATATTTGAATGCCATGACAATTGGCTCTGAGAAAATTAAGGTAGTGGAATTCAATTATTACTATCACAATATTGCCAGTCAGTTTCAGCTCGATCCCAACGATGAAGTTAGCGCGCAGACCTTGCAGTCAGACAGCGGTATTGAGGGTTTTGATACTGTAGAGGACTATCTTAAGGATGTTGCGGCACAGCAGGCTCAAATGAATGTAATGCTGGCCGATAAGGCGCAGACTGAAGGCATTGTTCTTGATGATGAGGACAAGGCTGTAATTGAAGATTTTTTCACACAGATTGATAGTAGTGCCACGCAGGCTGAACTAAGCTCAAACGCATTTTTGGCTGCTCAATATGGGACGGGCGCTACGAAAGAAAGTCTTAGACCTGTACTTGAGAGATATCTTCTCGCACAAAAATACAGTGTTGAAAAACAAGAGTCCTTCGAGATAACTGATGATGAGATCGAGACTTATTACCAGGAAAACAAAGATAACTACGATCGCGTGACATATAGGATATTTAGCGTTCAGGCTGATTATGAGTCTGATGCTGCTGACGATGTCAAAGAAGAGGCAATGAAAGCTGCCAAAGCGAAAGCAAGTGAAATGCTGTCTGCTGTGGAAGACGAGAAATCATTCCAGGACGCGTGTGTTGATTTTGCTGTCGATGATGAAGAGAAAACGAAATATGAAACAGGAGATCCCAGCAAGATGCTGCTTAAACTGATGAATTCTGTTTCTGGTACTGATGCTGCTGAGTGGCTCTTCGATGAGAGCCGTACAACAGGAGATAAGACGATAATTGAGACTTCTACCGGCTATCAGGTTATAATGTATCTTGACCGCAGCGCGGCCGATTTCCAATACCCTGATGTAAATCATATTCTGTTTAAAGCAGATCGTGATACAGCTGAACAATCTGTAATTGATGAGGCTGAGAAAAAAGCGGAAGATATTCTGGCCGAATATGAATCTGGTGACAAAACAAAAGAATCTTTCGAAGCTCTGGCCAAAGAAAATTCTGAGGACACCAGTGCTGCTGAAGGTGGGTTAATTGCTGCTATAACACCAGGTCAGACCATGACAGAGTTTGAAAACTGGGTTTATGACAGTTCGCGTAAGGTGGGAGATACTGGTATTGTTCAGACCAGCTATGGTTTCCATGTAATGTATTATGCGGGCGCGGAAGGCAGAACAGATAGACAGATCAGAATTGAGAGTGTTCTTAGAACAGAAGAATATCAGGAGTTTGTAAATGCCGAGCTCGAAAATTACGTGTATAAGATTGATTCTACCGGCTACAGATTTACAACCTGATATATGCCTGGAAAAGATATTTGAATTATATACGTACCGATGATGTACAAAGGACAGCGGCGTATGCGCCTGCTGTCCTTTTGCCGGTTTTGATAAAGTTGTATTTTACAAATAAAAAAGTGCCAAACTGCGTTGACACTTAATGCTCATAGTGCTATTATTCTATAACGCGTCATAAGTTGGAGGCATATCGTCTGCCCATAAGCTTTGACGCAAGAAGTACTTGTGTTGTAATCAATTATAACATCTGCAGGCGAGCCGTCAATCCTTTTGTTGCGGCTCACAGAAACGGCTAAGCCGGAAAATGCGTGAGGTGATCGTTGATGGTGCGTCCCGTCAAGTTGGGAAGAGCCGAAAGAATGTCCTATTCGCGAATCGATGAGGTCATCGATATCCCGAATCTGATCGAGATTCAGAAGAGTAGTTATCAGTGGTTTATAGACGAAGGTCTGATGGAAGTCCTGAAGGATGTTTCGCCTATTACTGATTACTCCGGCGACATCGAACTATCTTTTATCGATAAAGAGTTCGACATTGATAATCCGACATACTCTATAGATGAATGTAAAGAACGTGATGCTAATTATGCCGCGCCTTTACGTGTGAAGGTAAGACTGCATAACAAGAAGGATGATATCCTTAAGGATCAACAGATTTATATCGGTGAGTTCCCGATAATGACGGACAATGGTACCTTCATTATCAATGGTGCTGAACGAGTAATAATCAGTCAGCTGGTTAGATCTCCCGGTGCTTATTTTGATATTTCAAGAGATAAAAATGATAAAGAATTGTACTCAAGCCAGATTATCCCTAATCGTGGTGCCTGGCTCGAATATGAGACTGATGCTAATGATCTGCTTTGGGTGCGTGTTGACAGAACCAGAAAATTCCATTTGACAATTTTTCTGCGTTCGCTTGGTTTCGGTACCAATGAAGAAATTATTGCTGCGTTTGGTGAAGAAAACAGCTTGATGCAGACAATGATGAAAGACGGATGCCGCAACCGTGAAGAAGGACTGCAGGAGCTATATAAGAAGCTGCGTCCAGGTGAACCTGTATCTGTCGAGGGTGCGGAAACACTTCTTAATAATATGTTCTTTGATCCGAAGCGCTATGATCTGGCACGTGTTGGTATTTACAAGATTAATAAAAAACTTAGTCTTGCTGAGAGACTGATCGGCCACAAAGCCGCAGAGAATGTTGTCGATGAAGATGGTGAGCTCCTTGCCGCTGAGGGAGATATCATAACTCGTGATATGGCTGAAGCTATTCAGCAGAGCGGTATTAATGATGTATCTGTTTATCCGATATTAATTGTTGGTGATACAGTGACACAGCTTGAGAACAAACTTAAGGTTATCGGTAATAATCGTGTCGATGCCGGCTTGTTCCTATTACGTAATTTCAGCGCTGAAGAGTTGGGTGATCTTGATGTCAGATCTCTGGGTGTGGTTGAGAAAGTACGTACAAATGTTTTGCGTCAATTAATTCAGGAAGCAAAAGAAGCTGAAAACCCTGTTGGCAAATTGAAAGAGTTATTGATGAATAACGTCAGTGATCTGATGCCTAAGCATCTCACTGTTGAAGACATCATCGCGACGGTCAGTTATACCATTGGTCTTGAATACGGAATCGGTGAGAAGGATGATATCGATCATCTTGGCAACAGACGTATCAGATCAGTAGGCGAACTACTTCAAAACCAGATCAGAGTTGGCTTCTCGCGTATGGAGCGTGTTGTGCGTGAGCGCATGGGCACTCTTGCGGATATGGCTACCGCGACCCCACAGCAGATTGTTAATACAAGACCTGTCAGTGCAGCGGTAAAAGAGTTCTTCGGCTCCAGCCAGTTGTCACAGTTTATGGATCAGCCGAATCCTCTTGCTGAGTTGACGCATAAGCGTCGTCTGTCAGCACTTGGCCCAGGTGGTCTCAGTAGAGAGCGCGCCAACTTCGAAGTGCGTGACGTTCATTCGTCACATTATGGTCGTATGTGTCCGATCGAGACGCCTGAAGGTCCTAATATTGGTTTGATCAACTCGTTGGCTACGTATGCCCGGGTTAATAGATACGGCTTCATTGAGACTCCTTATCGTGTATATGATAAGGAAAAGGGCATTGTTACGTCTGAAGTTCAGTACATGACTGCAGATAAAGAAGACTACTACTATATCGCTCAGGCCAATGAACCACTTGATGAAGACGGACGTTTCATTGCCAAGAAGGTTGTTTGTCGTTACCTTGATAAGTTCATTGAGATGGAACCGGCAAAAGTTGACCTGATGGATGTTTCTCCGAAACAGCTTGTTTCAGTCGCGACTGCTCTTATACCTTTCCTTGGTAATGACGATGCTAACCGTGCTCTTATGGGCTCCAACATGCAGCGTCAGGCTGTTCCTCTTATTAAAACTGATTCGCCGATTGTCGGAACAGGTATGGAACACAGAGCCGCGAAGGACTCTGGCGTATGTGCTGTAGCAAGAAACGCTGGCGTTGTTGAGTATGTTGGTGCTGATAAAATCGTTGTTAAAACGGGCAGCATGGGTCATGACACTTACAAGCTGACAAAATATCAGCGTTCAAACCAAGGTACTTGTATTAATCAGCATCCGCTTGTTCGCGTTGGTGATCAGGTTGAGGCTGGTGATATAATCGCTGATGGTCCCTCAGTTGATAATGGTGAGATGGCACTGGGACGCAACGTACTGATCGGGTTTATGACCTGGGAAGGTTATAACTACGAGGACGCCGTTCTCATTAACGAACGATTGGTTCGCGAAGATGTTTATACTTCTATCCATATTGAGGAGTATGAATGTGAAGCCAGAGATACAAAACTTGGTCCTGAGGAGATTACCAGAGAGATTCCAAACGTTGGTGATGAAGTACTGAAGGATCTTGATGAGAACGGAATCATCAGAATTGGTGCTGAGGTAAGAGCCGGCGATATTATCGTTGGTAAAGTAACTCCAAAAGGTGAAACCGAGCTGACGGCTGAAGAGAGACTGTACAGAGCCATATTTGGTGAGAAAATACGAGAAGTAAGAGATACATCTGTTCGTGTTCCTCATGGTGAGTCTGGAATCATTGTTGATGTCAAGATTTTCACCAGAGAAAACGATGATGATTTGAAGCATGGTGTAAATAAACTTGTTCGTGTCTACATTGCTCAGAAGAGAAAAATCTCTGTTGGTGATAAGATGGCCGGACGTCATGGTAATAAGGGTGTTATTTCCAGAATATTACCGGAAGAAGACATGCCATTTATGCCTGATGGCACTCCGCTTGATATTGTTTTGAATCCGTTGGGTGTTCCTTCTCGTATGAATATCGGCCAGCTTCTTGAAGTCCATCTGGGGCTTGCCGCACGCAGACTTGGCTGGAAAATCGCTACACCGGTATTTGACGGAGCAACTGAGGAAGATGTCAGTGAAGCTTTCAGACTTGCGGGTATGGATGAGGACGGTAAGACCATATTATTCGATGGTCGTACTGGTGAACCTTTTGAAAACCGCATTACTGTTGGCATTATGTACTATCTGAAACTTCTGCATCTGGTTGATGACAAGATTCACGCACGTTCAATTGGTCCGTATTCTCTTGTTACGCAGCAACCTCTTGGTGGTAAAGCTCAGTTTGGTGGTCAGCGTTTCGGAGAGATGGAAGTTTGGGCACTTGAAGCTTACGGCGCGAGTTATACTCTGCAGGAAATACTGACAGTTAAGTCAGATGACATTTCCGGCAGAACGAAGACCTACGAAGCGATTGTTAAGGGTGAGAGTGTACCTGAGGCCGGTGTTCCTGAGTCTTTCAAGGTTCTTGTCAAAGAATTGCAAAGCCTTGCGCTTGATGTACAGTTGTTTACAGAAGAGCATCAGAGAGTTGACATCAAGGAATCAGTTGATGAGGAGAATGATGTGCCTGAAATCGACCGAGAGAAGCTTGATGAGCTTATGGGCAATTCATCATCTGATGAAAATCTTGCTGCTGCAGGCTTCAGTTCCGGAGTGCTCGATGAGGATGGCGGAATATCAGCTGATTATGATGATACAGACGATGCTTTTGCCAGTTTTGTCGATATGAACGTTGACGGCGATGATGAAGATGACAACTGAGTTTAATTAATAGTTAATACAGGTAGCTGGCAGGTCATTTAATATGGCCTGCCGGGTATTTTCTCATATGCGGAAGGAGTCGGCACAGCATGTTTGAAATGAATAATTTTGAAGCCATTGGTATCAGCCTGGCATCACCGGAAAAAATTCTGGAGTGGTCACGCGGCGAAGTTAAGAAGCCTGAGACCATTAACTATCGTACGCTTAAGCCAGAGCGCGATGGTCTTTTTTGTGAAAAAATCTTCGGTCCAACCAAGGACTGGGAATGTCATTGCGGTAAGTATAAAAAAATTAGATATAAGGGTATTGTTTGTGACCGCTGTGGTGTTGAGGTAACTAAGTCCAAAGTGCGTCGTGAGCGACTTGGCCATATTAAGTTGGCCGCGCCTGTATCTCATATTTGGTATTTCCGTGGTATACCAAGCAGAATGGGACTTATACTCGATATGTCACCTCGTAATCTGGAAAAAGTATTGTACTTCGCGGCTTATGTTGTAATTGATCCAGGTATGACAAAGTTTTCTCTGCGACAGGTTATTAACGAGCGCGAATATCGTGAAGCTATCGAGGAATTTGGCAGAAACTCATTCCGTGCCAAGATGGGTGCTGAAGCTGTAAAAGAACTTCTGGCATCACTTGATGTTGATAAGATGGCAACTGACCTCAGAGAAGAGTTTAAAACCGCCAGTGGTCAGAAAAAAGTTAGAATAATAAAACGTTTAGAAGTTGTTGAGGCCTTCAAGAAATCCGGTAATAAACCAGAGTGGATGGTTCTTGATGTTCTGCCGGTTTTGCCGCCGGAACTAAGACCAATGGTTCAGCTTGATGGTGGCCGTTTCGCTACATCTGACCTTAATGATTTGTATAGACGCGTTATTAATAGAAATAATCGTCTAAACAAACTCTTGCAGCTTGGCGCTCCTGACATCATTGTCAGAAATGAGAAGAGAATGCTGCAGGAAGCTGTTGACGCATTGATTGATAACGGTCGCAGAGGCCGCCCAGTTACTGGTGCGGGCAACCGTGCTCTTAAGTCATTGTCTGATATGCTCAAGGGAAAACAAGGTAGATTCCGTCAGAATCTGCTTGGTAAGCGTGTTGACTATTCAGGTCGTTCGGTTATCGTTGTTGGTCCTGAGCTTAAGCTGCATCAATGTGGTCTGCCAAAAGAAATGGCACTTGAGCTCTTCAAGCCTTTTGTCATGAAAAAAATTGTACAGGCAGGACACGCTCATAATATCAAAACTGCGAGACGTCTTGTCGAGCGCGCTAATGATTTGGTCTGGGATATGCTCGAGGATGTTATCAAGGATCATCCTGTACTCCTAAACAGAGCGCCTACTCTGCATCGACTTGGTATTCAGGCTTTTGAACCTGTTCTTGTTGAGGGTAGAGCTATTAAACTTCATCCATTGGTGTGTACCGCTTATAACGCTGACTTCGACGGAGATCAGATGGCTGTTCATGTGCCGCTGTCGGCAGAGGCTCAGGCAGAAGCCCGTTTCCTTATGTTGTCAGCAAACAATCTAATGAAGCCTCAGGATGGTAAGCCGGTTACAGTTCCTACTCAGGACATGGTTATGGGTTGTTATTATCTAACTATTGATAAAGAGGGCGAGCCAGGTGAAGGTAAGGTGTTTACAGCGCTTGAAGAGGCTGTAATGGCTTATGATGAAGGTGAAATTAGCCTGCACACCAGAATCAAAATCAGAATGTCCAAGAAAGTTGGCAACAAGCAATATAAAGGTCTTGTTGAGAGCACCCTTGGTAGATTTATATTCAATGAAATAATCCCGCAGGATCTTGGTTTTGTTGATCGCAGCAAGGAAGAAAACGCACTGATTCTCGAATGTGACTTCCTGGCTGGGAAAAAGGAACTTGGACGTATAGTAGAACGTTGTATTCATACTCATGGCATTACTGTAACAGCGACGGTTCTCGATAAGATTAAATCACTTGGTTATCACTACTCAACTAAGGGTGGTATTTCAATCGGTATATTTGACATGATAGTACCGGATGTTAAGAAGAAATTTATTGATGAAGCTGAACAGAAAGTTGACTTTATCAATAAACAGCATCAACGTGGTCTGCTTAATGATGATGGCCGTTACAAGTCCGTTGTTAAAATTTGGGGTGAAACAACTGACAGCATAACTGAGGCTCTCAAAAACAATCTGGGCAAATTTAACCCTGTTTATATGATGTCACAATCTGGTGCTCGTGGTAACATCAATCAGATTAAGCAGCTGGCTGGTATGCGTGGTAACATGACTGATACATCAGGTAAAACTATTGAGATTCCAATCAAGTCAAATCTACGTGAAGGCATGAATGTTCTTGAGTTCTTTATTTCGTCACATGGTGCCCGTAAAGCTCTGTCTGATACCGCTCTTAAAACCGCTGACTCGGGTTATTTGACCAGACGTCTGGTTGACGTAGCACAAGATGTTATCGTCAGGGAGCAAGACTGTGGTTCAGATGACTATATAGAAGTTGGTCCTGTTATTGTCGGTGCCGGTAAAGCTAAGCGTATTGTTGAACCGCTGGAAGATCGTATTGTTGGCCGTTATGCGGCAAAAGATATAATTCATCCTGAAACAGGAGAGATTATCATCCCTGCTCAGACATTGATCAGACCGCAGATCGCAGCCAAAATTACAGAAGTTGGCATCAAAAAAGTGGCGATTCGTTCAGTACTGACTTGCCACGCCCGCGTAGGTGTCTGCAGTAAGTGCTACGGACTTAATCTGGCGACAGGTGAGCCTGTAGTTGGTGGAGAAGCTGTTGGTATCATGGCTGCCCAATCTATCGGTGAGCCAGGAACCCAGCTAACAATGCGTACTTTCCATACAGGTGGTATCGCTTCGAGTGATGACATTACACAGGGTCTGCCTCGTGTTGAGGAATTATTTGAAGCCAGAAAACCAAAAGGACAAGCAATAATATCTGAGATTACAGGTGTTGTTAAGATTCAGGAAACAGGTAAGCGCAAACGAGAAGTAATCATCACCGCTCCTGATGGCGAGAGTGTGACAATCGCTATACCTCTCAGTTCACCGATATTGCCAAATGACGGTGATATGATTGAAGCTGGGGATCTGCTTACTGACGGTTCTGTTAATCCGCATGACATCATGAGAATCAAAGGTGTTCGCGGGGTTCAGAAATACATCATTGGTGAAGTCCTTAAGGTTTACAAGAACAATGGTGTTGAAATCAATGATAAGCATCTTGAGATTATTACACGACAGATGATGCGCAAAATCAAAATTGATGATCCAGGCGATACCGAACTGATGACTGGTACGATGGTTGACATGTTCGATTTTGAGCGTGAGAATGACCGAGTATCAAAACTTGGTTTGACACCTGCCAGTGGCAAGAGAGTATTGCTTGGTATTACAAAAGCTTCACTGGCGACAGATTCATTTTTGTCGGCGGCATCGTTCCAGGAGACCACCAGGGTTCTGACAGATGCAGCTGTCAAAGGCAAAATTGACCCACTTGTAGGTCTTAAAGAGAATGTTATTATAGGTAAGCTTATTCCTGCAGGTACTGGTATGGCAGCATACCGCAACATAACTGCTGTACCGGTTGTTGAACAGAATTTCGACTTGCTGGAAGACTGAGTTGTTAAGACTGAGTTGTTAAAAAACAAGTTATGACAAAATAAAAGGGAAGTCCCGGGATGTACACACATCTAAGGACTTCCTTTTAAATTATTAAATCATATTTATTCTTCGGATGGTAGGTCAAGGTCGGAAACTTTTAGCTCAGGATTTGCTTCTTGCTGTCGTTTGATGAAGTTCAACAGCCATTCGGCCGAAGATCTGAATTCGCTTTTTCCGGTTAGGTAATCAAGGGATACATCAAAATATCTGGCAAACTCCTTAAGCGTTTCTATATCAGGTTCTCTGCTGTTCATTTCATAGTGGGCATAAGTCGATCTGGAAACACCAAGTATCTCGGACAGTGTTTTTTGTGTTTTGCCTTGCTCCATACGGATTTGTTTGAGTCTTGCTCCTAATGTCATAATTCACCTCTGATAAAATAATAGGGATAGTTTATAAAAACTGATTGTCCCCTCATTATCACTGGCAATGATACAAATTGCAACAAAAGTTGCGAATAAGCACATATTCAATCATAAAAGTATATGAAAAGTGATGTGTTATATTATTTTCTAACTATTATTGCCGGTAAATCCGCGGTTTCCTGGTCTGTGATAATGAGGCTCAGACCATGGTAGTATCGACAAATAGCTTCCTGAACTTGACGTTTGTCACTGATAAAAGCGAGAGGTTGTGAGGCTGCCATCTGAATATCTGATAAAACAGAGTCTGCTTCTTGTTCATCTATGCTGTCAAATTGGCTTAAATCGATTATTATCGCTTCTGGTTCATCCTCGAGACAATCATATATTTCATCGATCAGTTCATCTAAGTCTGTACAAATTATCGTTGGCCATAGTCGCCAATTTGTGATCGATATTACATTTCTGCCTGAACAGATTGCAGTATGAGATTCTGCCTGCTTCGTAACTATAACTCCTGAATTTTGCGTTTTATCAGGGATTTCAACTGTTTTCATATCACTGATAGTTTTGCCAAGTTCGCGGATATGCTCAGGGGTTGTTCCACAACATCCACCAATAACATTAACCCCCCTTGTGACAAAATTCTTCATTTGTGAAGCAAACAGCTCAGGTGTCAGGTCAAAAATTGATTTTCCATTATCATCAAGATGTGGTACACCAGCGTTCGGCTTAGCCAGCAGCAGGCAATCTGATGGTCTGAATTCTGCGGTCATATTCTCAACCATTGCAAGTGGTCCGGAAGAGCAGTTAAGGCCTACTGCCTGTGCACCAAGTGCAGATAATGTCAGTAAGCAGGTTTCGAAACTATTTCCTGATAATGTGCGGCCGTTTGCCTCAACTGTTACTGAAGCTAATATAGGCAAGTCGCAGTGCTGTCTGATCGCAATAACTGCTGCTCTTGTCTGTGCGAGATCCATCATTGTTTCAATTACAAACAAATCAACTCCAGCGGCGAGCAATCCCCTGACTTGTTGACTGTAAATATCAACCAACTGATCAAAACCAAGTTCACCTGCCGGTTTAAGAAACAAGCCGGTTGGTGCCAGATCACCTGCCACATAATATTCACCTTGAGGATTATTAGCTCGTAGTTCATCGCGAATCTCACAAGAAATATCAGCCAGTTGTCTGTTTATAGTAATGACATCATCAGCACTGGCTGGCAGACCATGGCGGGCTAATTTAACACTGTTAGCACCAAATGTAAAGGCATACACTACGCTGCTTCCTGCATTATAGAATGCTCTCTGAAGATCCTGCAGAATGCTTCTGTTTTCAAGAATCCAGGTTTCAGGACAAACTCCAGCAGGCATGCCTGCTGCCTGAAGATTTGTTCCGGTCGCACCATCAAGAAGCAAAAAACTGTTTGTGTATTTGTTTATGAACTCATGACTATTCATCTACATCACCTCCGGTTTTGTTTGGATCATAGAATCTGATATTTTCTGG
>JAQVJP010000162.1 GCA_028695145.1 Eubacteriales bacterium | reverse complement strand
ATCCAAGCGCAAGCAAGTGCAGCCAAACTGACCCAAGTGCAGCCAAGCGTAGTCAAGCTGTCACCGCGGTGCCAGTTAGGGTCAACTAATAATCTGACAAAAAACAGCGGAATCGACTGGGCGCGTAGCGTCCCAGCCGATTTTATTAAAAATGCAAGCGTAAACCAGTTTACGCTTGCTCCGCTCAACAAAATAGCTCATAACGACTGGCATTACTGCGTTATAGGCGCTTTTACCGGTATATCCAAGCGCAGCCAAGCGACGCCAAGTGAAGGCAAGCGTAGTCAAACGTAGGTAAGTGTGTCACACCACGTTACACGAATATCGACGGTGCCCGTCCTGCGCCCTTCCAAGTGTGTCACACTGTGATACACGAATATCGACAGTGCCCGTCCAACGCCCGTCCAGCGCCCGTCCAACGCCCGTCCTGGGCGCGTAGCGTCCCAGCCGATTTTATTAAAAATGCAAGCGTAAACCAGTTTACGCTTGCTCCGCTCCTATATCTAACATCAGGAGTAACTGTTGTTGACTTGGAGTTAACTCCAAGTGATATGCTAAATGCAAAGCATATGGATTCCAAGTGCTATGCTTAACACAACTTAACATATACAGGATCTGACATTCTCGAATCGCGTAGGAGGAATTTACTATGGAGTATATAAATCTTGGCAATACCGATATTAAGATTCCGCGTCTCTGTGTTGGCTGCATGAGTTTTGGTGATCCGGCGACAAATTTCCATGCTTGGACACTAAGTGCCGAGGAGAGTGAGGTTTTGGTTAAGCATGCGCTTGAGCTTGGGCTTAATTTTTTTGATACAGCTAATGTGTATTCAGCTGGTACGAGTGAGGAATATCTGGGGCGTGCTCTGAAAAATAGTGTTAAGAGGGATGAGGTTGTTATAGCTACAAAAGTTTTTAACAATGAGGGCAAGTTGTCTCGGCGCGCGATAGAGCGAGAGATTGATGGATCACTGTCGCGCCTTGGTACTGATTATGTTGATCTTTATATTATTCACCGTTTTGACTACGATACACCGATTGAAGAAACTATGGAGGCATTGCATAATCTGGTAAAAGCCGGAAAAGTCAGGGCTCTGGGTGCTTCTGCGATGTACGGTTATCAATTTAGCGATATGCAGCTTGCTGCTGAGCGCAACGGCTGGACGAAATTTGTCTCTATGCAAAATCATTATAATCTGCTTTACCGAGAGGATGAGCGCGAGTTGATTCCAATCTGTCGACAACAAAATGTTTCTTTGACACCATATAGCCCGCTTGCAGCCGGTAGATTGTCTCGTCTTGAGTGGCATGCCGATACTAAACGTAGTCAGACAGATAAAATGGCGGTTATTAAATATGATAGTACGGAAGAGAGTGATCATCAGATAGTCAAACGTGTCCACGAGGTTGCTGAGAAGCACGGTGCTACAATGACGCAGATTGCGCTTGCCTGGCAATACGCACGAGGAGTCGCGGCACCGATAATCGGAGCGACAAAAGCTCGCTATTTTGATGACGCTGTTAAGTCTTTGGATTTAAAATTATCGGAAGATGATATCGAAAAACTTGAGGAATTATACATACCTCATAAGATTGTTGGTGCGTTGTAAATATTCACTTGTCAAAAATTCTATTCCGGTTTGATAATATGACGTATATAATCCTCAGAGCCGTGATAGATCTGAATGATTTCAATCGTATTATCAGTCTTTTCAAAAAAAACTAAAAAGCTTCCACAAACTAAAAAACGAGTCTCAGCGAATTGTTCAGGAATTTTACTATATAAAGCTGTTATCTTCGGTGCGCTCTCTGGGAAGTTTCTCAACCTTTCCAGAGACTCAATAATCTTATTGACAGTCCTTTTCGCGCTAATGGGATTATCAAGATCAATTGCAATAAAATCATAGATACGGTCCAACTTGCGGATGAATAAAGGTGAAAAAATCATTTTAATCATCAATATTGTACCTCTTCTTAATTTCTTCAAGAGATATCCATCCGTATTTGTCACCTTCTACTTTTGCGTCCTCTATTTCTTCAAAAAGTCTACCCCAAAGAGCTTCTTTCATTGAGTCATATTCATCAATATCAATGATCGCGTATTTCCCTTTGCCTTCCCGGGTAAGAAAAACAGGGCTGCCATTTTGGACTTCATCGAGAACAGATGTATATTGTCGTAAGGATGATATGTTCTTTATGTTTGGCATTTTATTCACCTCCCAGTCGTTATTATATCACACTTTGCTGCAAATATAACGCCATATACGCAGCAAAAAATCTGCCCCAATGTGCTATTATAATCTTCGTAAGATTCATAAATAAGCTGTCAAATAGAAGTCAAATAGCTGTCAATTAATTGTCAACATACAGACTGTTAACGAAAATCAACAATAAATCGTTGGACGCGCGGATAAGGAGAACTCAGGTAAAATGACACATATGCCACTGCTTATTTCGGTAGAAAATCGCAAATGCCTGCTCACAGGTGGCGGAGCTGTAGCGACTCGCCGCTGCAAGACTATGCTTGAATACGGAGCGTCTGTGACTATAATAGCAAGAGAAGCTACTCCGGAAATCAGGAAGCTTGCGGAAAATAACAAGGTTACGCTGATTTCGCGCTCCCTGAAGCTGCCGGAGGATATTTCGCAAGATTACTGGCTTGTAATCTGTGCTACCGATGATTCCGAACTTAATAATAAGACAGCACAGCTTTGCCGCAAGTTGAAAATCCTTGTTAATGTGACGAACGATGGACCTGCATCGGATATAGCATTCCCCGCTGTGAGGCATCGCGGTTTATTGACCGTAGCGATTTCTACCGGGGGCGCGGATCCTGCGCTGGCTTCGCGCTTAGCTGAGCAGACTTCAGCTGCCTGGCCGCCGGATATTGAGGAAGAACTTGAGCGAAAATTAGAAAGAAGACACTTGAAAAACAGCGATAAGCAAGCGAAAAACATCGATGAGGAACAAAAATGAAAAACACAGCCGACCACAACTCGACAATTAACCACAACTCGACAACCGATCACAACTCGACAGTCAACCATAACTCGACAACCGATCACAACTCGACAGTCAACCATAACTCAACAACCGCCCGCAGCTTTCACCAACATCAATCACAGAAGAGCTTACTTGAGCGTCCACGCAGACTCAGGCAGAGTCCGGCCATACGCCGTGCCGTTCGCGAGACTCGCCTCAACGTGAGCAGCCTGATCTACCCGGTTTTTGTTCGCTATGGTCAGGGCATCCGCGAAGAAATTCCTTCGATGCCGGGCGTATATCGCTACTCTGTTGATATGCTCAGGCCGGTGATTGAGGAAATGCTTCTGGTTGGTGTTGAGCAGGTTTTACTCTTCGGTATTATTGAGGACACGGCAAAAGACTCCGTCGGTAGCTCCGCTTGGGATGATAGGACTCCCGTGCAGCAGGCGATCAGACTGATCAAGAGTATCGCGCCTGAGCTTATTGTCTGGGCTGATATCTGTTTGTGTGAGTATACTGATCATGGGCATTGCGGATTGTTATGCCATAACGATATCTGCGACCGGACTGAAATAGATAATGACAGCACACTTGATTGTCTGGCACGTGCGGCTCTCAGCTGTGCGGCCGCCGGGGCTGATGGTGTTGCGCCCTCAGACATGATGGATGGTCGTATCGGCTGGCTGCGTCAATCTCTTGATCAGGCAGGTTATACTGATCGCCTGATTATGGCCTACAGCGCGAAATTCGCTTCTGCCTTCTATGGCCCGTTTCGTGACGCGGCTGGATCCGCTCCTTCTTTTGGCGACCGTAGGAGTTATCAGATGGATCCTGCTAACGGTCGGGAGGCGATACGCGAGCTGCGTCTGGATCTGGAGGAAGGAGCCGATATCGTCATGGTAAAACCGGCGGTTCCTTATCAGGATATCATCAGACAAGCTGCTGACATCTCTGATCGTCCGGTAGCCGCATATCATGTAAGTGGCGAGTACTCGATGATCAAGGCTGCCGCTCGGAATGGCTGGATTGATGAGAAACGAGTGGTTTTAGAGTCATTGCTGGCTAGCCAACGTGCCGGCGCTTCGATGCTGATTACTTATCATGCGCTTAACGTGGCTCGCTGGCTTGTGCAACAACCTGATTTGTGAAATATTTGCTAATGATTAACTGAATAATAGAGTCATTCGACTTCCT
>JAQVJP010000048.1:13150-18404 GCA_028695145.1 Eubacteriales bacterium | reverse complement strand
TACCCAGGTAAATGATTTTTCACAAGTTCTTAAATCTGATGATTTCATCAATGGTGAAGCAATTATTCGCAAAGGGAAGAAAGTTTATCATCGTCTCAAAATTATTTAAGCCTTGGTCTTCATCATTAAATATTCTTTGTTAATACAAGAAGGATCTGATTTTGCGATAACTGTCAGATCCTTCTTATTTATCTTTTTTGGCAAATAGAAAAACTGCCTCAGCAACGAGCCGAAGCAGTCTCAAAAACCATATCCAATTTAGTCTATACAGACAATCAGCAGGTAAACCTTAAGCCTTGCTCATCTTGTTGTAAGCCTTCGCTAAGCGAGACTTCTGACGTGCAGCAGCATTCTTGTGCGTGTAGCCCTTGCCAGCAGCCTTGTCAATTTTGATCTGAGCATCATTGACCAGCTCCTGAGCATTGTCAGCGGCTGTCTCGATCGCAGCATAAGTCTTCTTGACTGTAGTACGCAAATCACTCTTGTACATTTTATTAACAGCAGTTTTCTTCTGCGAGACTTTTACACGCTTGATAGCAGATTTAATGTTTGGCATTCTTTTCACCTCCTGCACAGACTAATCCCGTCTGAATTTTTGCACTGATGTATTTTATCATGGAAACTCAGGTGACGCAAGCCTGCAAAAGGTGATTTTTGTTTCTTTGGCGCCATTTCCATGTTATTATAGTATCAGAATTAAATTTTACAGAAAATCGGAGGATTATAATTCATGCCAATAAAACAGAATAACAGCCGCGGTGGTGCAAGTGAGAAGTCACAAAAACCAGCCGTGACGGCGTCAGCAGGCGGTTCTGCTGACAGAACTATTGCTGCGGACAAAAGCAGCAAAAAAAGCGATAAGCCAAAATCTATTCAAAACAAAAAACAAAATCCGGCTGGCAGCAATACAAAAAACAGCAAAAACAAACAAGCCGCCGGCAAATCTTCAGACGCTCTGAAACAGTCTTCAGGGAAAAACGCCGGGAAGAACAATTCAGGTCGCGTCAAAAGCAAGAGTAAGAGCAAGTCGGTAGATGTTACCAAGAATAAGAGCATCACTACAGATGGTCTTCTTAAGATAACCCCGCTTGGTGGCATGCGTGAAATAGGCAAGAATATGACAGCAATTGAGTACGCTGACGAAATGATAATCGTCGATTGCGGAATGGGTTTCCCGGAAGAAGATATGCCGGGAATTGATGTTGTTATTCCTGACTTCTCCTATATCAGTCAGAATAAGGATAAGCTGAAGGGTGTTTTCCTGACACATGGTCATGAAGACCATATTGGTGCTCTTCCCTGGTTCTGCAAAGAATTCAATGTCCCTATATATGGTAACAAGCTGACTATCGAACTGGTAAGACTGAAGCTTGACGATCGCGGCATAGGCGCAAAAAATGTGATATTAAGAGCTATAAGCGATGGCGATCGTATTGATGCCGGTTGCTTCAATGTAGAGTTCATTCATACAAATCATAGTATCGCTGACGCCAACGCTCTGGCAATTAGAACACCAGCAGGCATAGTTTTCCATTCAGGAGACTTTAAAATTGATTACACTCCAATTCATGGCGGACCTGCCGACCTCGCACGCATTGCGCAAATCGGCGCTGAAGGTGTTTTGCTGATGATAGCTGACAGTACAAATGTCGAACGCAGCGGTTTCACCTCTTCTGAACGTAAAGTTGGTGAAACATTTGCTGACTTGTTCGCAAAAGCAGATGGCAGAATTTTTGTTGCCACTTTCTCTTCCAATATATTCCGTTTACAGCAAATATTTACAGCAGCAGAAATGTATGGACGCAAGGTCGCTCTTCTTGGCCGCAGCATGTTGAACGTATTCAAGGCTGCTAATTCTCTTGGTTATATCAAGATGGAACCGGATACTCTGATTGATATCAATCAAATTGATAAATATGACTCTGATGAGCTCGTTTTTATCACAACAGGCAGCCAGGGTGAGCCAATGTCAGCACTTACACGTATGGCATTCTCTGAACACAGACGAGTCGAAATTATCCCGGGAGATACAGTCATTTTATCATCGAGCGCGATACCAGGAAATGAAAAGCCGATTTATCGCGTAATTAACGAGCTTTTCAAACGCGGGGCCCATGTTATTTACGAATCTTTAAGTGAAATACACGTATCCGGGCATGCTTATAAGGAAGAGCTCAAATTACTTCATCAGCTTGTTAAACCTAAGTATTTCATCCCAGGTCATGGTGAGTATCGTCATCTCTATAAACATGCCGAGCTCGCGAACAGCATGGGTACGCCTTGGGAAAATATATTCCTGCTTAACAACGGTGATATGTTCGAATATCGTCAGGGTCAAGCCAAAATCGGTGGTTTTACTAACGCTGCAGGCGTTCTGATTGACGGATCAGGCATGGGTGATGTAGATAGCCTTGTGCTTCGCGATCGCCGTCTATTGGCCGATGATGGTATTGTAGCCGTATTTATTGCCATCGATGCCAAAACAGGTAATATAATAGGACAGCCTGATCTCCAGGCAAAGGGTTTTATCTATGAGAGCGAAGTTGAAAAAATCCTTAATGAATGCCGCCGTAAAATCACACAATTTGCTGTTAGAGCAGATAACAGTAATAAACCTCTGGCGGCAATGATTAAAACCGGTGCTCTAAGAGATCAGCTGCGTGACCTTTTGTTTGAACGTACAAGAAGGCGTCCGATGATTCTTGTTTCTGTGATTGAAGTATGATTTAGAAGATTTTTGATTTAAATATCACACATAAAGGCAAAACAAAGGGAGTCTTACGACTCCCTTTGCTTTTACCGGTATATTACTATTTGAATATGATTTTATATTCTCTGTTATGCCTTGGCAGCAAGTGCCTCTACAGCAGCCTCTGCAGCAGAAGCAGCATCAGGAGTATAGATATCAGCACCTACAGATTTCGCAAATGCTTCATTAACAGGAGCACCACCAACCATTATGGTAAAACGATTTCTTACACCGGCCTGCTCAGCAGCTTCGACAACATTCTTCATTTCACCCATAGTTGTGGTCAGGAGAGCTGAACAGCATATGAAGTCAGCATCTTTTTCAATTGCAGTCTCAATGAATTTCTCAGCAGGAACGTCGGTACCAATATCAGTTACCTCGAATCCTTTGCCTTCCATCATCATAGCGACCAGGTTTTTGCCGATATCATGCAGGTCTCCTTTGACAGTACCAATAACTACTCGTCCGCTTGCTTCAACGCCATCTGAAGCCAGAAGGGGTTTTAGGATCTGTGTTCCAGCCTTCATAGCACGTGCCGCGATAAGCACATCAGGAACATATACTTCATTGTTCTTGAACTTAACACCGACAATGTTCATGCCAGCGAGCAAACCCTCGTTGAGGACCTTCTCGGCTGCCATACCTGAGTCAACAGCTTCCTGTACCAGAGCCTTCACGTCTTTTGCTTTACCCTTCTGCAATGATTCAGAAATTTTTTCCAACAGTTCCATTTGTTTTCCTCCTTGTTTCTTACATCGATCAATGATCGAAAATAAAATCTTCCTTAAACTATTTATCAGCTATTTTTAACATTTCTACCACGTGCTTCGCGGAAGCGCCCGGGGGTCATTCCTGTCATCTTTTTAAATACCTTGGAAAAATAACTCTGGCCTTCGAAACCTACCAGTGAAGAAATATCAACCAAAGGCACCTGTTCATTCAGCAGCAGTTTCTTAGCGGCCTCAATTCTGATGAGATTAACATATGAATTGAAATTCTCGCCCATTTCCTCTTTGAAGATACGGCTGAAATAAGCTGGGCTCAAAAACACATGTGCTGCTGTCTCTTCAAGTGTTACTTTACGCATATAATTTTTTTTGACGTAGTCTACGGCTCGATATATAACGTCAGCATGCTTTACATTCGTCAGGTTAAAAACCTGATCTGTGAATCTGGTCATTATTCCAGAAAGCCAGTAAGCTATTTCGTCAATATTACGAAATGTATTGATCCTGTTCAAATAAGTGTAATTTAAACCGAATATTTGCTGAACATCCGCACCACCTCTGATGGATGCACGTGACAACAAAACCACAAGTTCAATTACTCTTGCCTTCATGATCTCTATGCTGCCGCTGCTTGAAAAGAAGATATGTCCGAGAATCTCATTCAGTACAGCCTGTGCACCGGCTTTATCTCCTACTTCAATCAACTCAAGCAGTTTTGCTTCCTTGTCAATGGGATAGTTTATCTTCTCCTCATCCGCGAAGGCGTAATTTTTGAGGAAGCTTATCTGGTCCCATAACTCAGCCTGAAGATCACCTGATTTTTTCTTCTGTTCCAGATTACTGAAACTATGGTCAGATACAGCGCTGGCAGCTACATATAGTAATTCACTGAGGCTGTTAACTCGTTCAGTATCAATAATCGGTACATTTGCCATTTTACTTTGAAGTTTATCCGCCAGATGACGAGGAATCCCATGTCTATTCACATACTCATCTACCAGAAACTCATCAGGATCAACCATATGTACGGGTCCGCCGATGAGAGCTCCGGCAACTTTGTCTGAGCAAATCAAAGGCGAAGCCCAATGAGTTAAGCCAAGCGGACAAAAATAAATATACTGTCCACCGAAACGCTCGGCCTGATAGCAGCCGTATAGATGCGCATTAGAACATAATGTCGATTTCTTCTCAGTCTGACCATGTTTACGAGCCCCAGGCAAAATTGATGCTGCCAGGTCACAAACTTCAGATTGATTCCCAACCGTCGACAGATGCAGTGTCTCTCCCATAGAGTTTATGACTCTGCAGACCACTCCACAGGATTTGCTGTAATTATCTGCTACAGCATAAATCTTCTCCAGATCCAGTCCGCTGATAGGATCCCTATCAAAATCATTCATCTATGGTTTCACCTGCCTTACAGTCATTTTATAAGAATGCAAATTATATTTATGCAACTTATTTGCTCTGCATTGCAAAATTTTGTCATGATACGCAGGTTACACTTTTATCAATGTCCCCGACGCACCTCAATAACATCTTTAACCGCTTTGATCCGCCCAAGCAAACGATCGTATTGTTGTTGACTATTTACTTCAACCGACATCAGAAGAGTAGCAGTAACATCTTTCATCGCGGTAAGCTGTCCACTGAGTATTGATACTTTTTCCTCTGCTATAGCATTGGAAATATCGCCAAGCAGATGACGTCTATCTCTGGCAAGTATTTTAAGTTCAACTTGATAAGTAGTATTGGTATCTTCCTGAGACCAGGCAAC
>JAQVJP010000048.1:0-13050 GCA_028695145.1 Eubacteriales bacterium | reverse complement strand
GTCAGAATCTCAATAATATCACCATTTTTCAATTCATATGTCAGAGGTACAATACGGCCATTGACCTTGGCACCATACATTTTATTGCCTATACCACTGTGAATGTTGTAGGCAAAATCAATCGGAACTGACCCCGCCGGCAGAGATTTGACATCACCTTTTGGTGTGAAGACAAATACTTCGTCAGCTACAAGACCTGATTTGAGAGATTCCATAAACTCTCCGGCATCACGCATATCTTTTTGCCATTCGAGTAATTGCCGCAGCCAATTAAGTTTACCTTCAAAAGGCTCATTTCGCGATGAAGCGCTTGAAGACGTAGAAGAATCGCCTTCTTTGTATCGCCAATGAGCAGCGATGCCATATTCAGCGGTTCTATGCATAGCAAAAGTTCTAATCTGAACTTCAAAAGGAATGCCTTTAGGTCCAATAACTGTTGTGTGCAGAGATTGATACATATTAGGTTTGGGCATAGCAATATAATCCTTGAATCTGCCCGGCATAGGTTTATAAAGCTCATGAACCAAGCCAAGGACAGCATAGCAATCAGCTACGGTATCAACAATGATTCTTGTAGCAAACAAATCATATATTTGATCAAGACTCTTGCCTTGAGTTTTCATTTTATGATAAATGCTATAAAAATGCTTGGGACGTCCTTCTATGTCTGACTTAATTCCCATTTCCGCAATTTTATTGCGCAGCTGAACAATGATGTCTTCGAGATAATGTTCCCTTTCCGAACGCTTCTGAGATATTGAGCCAACCAGCTCGTAATAAACTTCCCGATCAATATAACGAAGACAGAGATCTTCGAGTTCCCATTTTACTTTGTATATACCAAGACGGTGTGCCAGCGGTGCATATATATCAAGCGTTTCTCTGGCTTTTTCAAGCTGTTTTTCCGGCCGCATATGCTTAATAGTCCGCATATTATGCAGGCGGTCGGCAAGTTTAATCAAAACAACTCGAATATCTCTTGCCATGGCAAGAAACATTTTTCGGAAATTTTCAGCCTGAATCTCTTCTTTTGATGAATAAGGAATACGGCTCAACTTGGTGACACCATCTACAAGCATGGCAACATCTTCACCAAAACGTTCGGAAATTTCTTCAACAGTTATGCCTGTATCTTCCACAGTATCATGCAGCAAGGCAGCAACCAACGTATCACAATCAACTTCAAGCTCAAGCAGGATTTCAGCTGTTGCCAGAGGATGAATGATATATGGCTCTCCGGTAGCACGGCGCTGTGTTTGATGAGCCTGTCGAGCGAAATTAAAAGCCTCACGAATTAAATGCGAATCACTTGCTCCGGAATACTCCTCGTAAGTGTCAATCAGCCGCTGTAAAACAGGCTCAGTTTCATCAAGATCAAGATCATCAACGATTTCATCTTGAGTTACAGGGCCTTCGCCGTAAGAGTTTGGATCCGCAACACAAGCTTCACCTGCTTCTATAGCATCTGTTTCCCTTATGTGCTCCGACTCAGAAGCGTTATCAAGCATTTCATTTGCCTGGGTCATATTTTATCCCCCTCAGCCTGCAAGCGTTGATACGATGGCGCCTGCTCAAGTTTTACCTTGCGCTCAACTTCAAGCAGAGTTAAACGACATCGTCCCTTCTCAAGCCATTGAACTTTTACAAGTCTGCTCTCAGAAAAAACATCAATTATTCGAGCTAATTTAAAAGCTGTCACATTTATTTTATAACTCGCGGAAATTCTTCTTGCGAGAATATGAAGATCTGCTTCCAGTACACTGCCAGAAATTCTTGTTTTTATATATTGATACACAGCCTTATACTCGTCAGCTTGAGGCAGCAGATAGCTAACCGGTTTATCATAATGTTGTGCGATCTGGCCGAGAGACCATTTATCACGATATTTGCTGTCTGCAAGCCACGGTTTATCAGAAAACTCTTCCCCACTTAAGCTATGACGCAAATCTCTTATTTGCAGCTGCAAAGACTTCCGTCCCTGCCATTCATTTATCTCGAGAGAAAACAGCAGATCTACCATATCTCCTGTTTTAAAAAGCTCATCCGCTTCACTCATACCGAAGGCTATTCCCTCATAAACACGACCATTTTTACCGGCAACTGATAATTTTACATGTCTGCCATTGCCAACAAGTTTCCACTGAACAAGTTGAAAACCTAAGGCTACAAACAACGGTTGTCGGTTTGCCTCGCCGTATGGTTCAAGCAAACTTAATGATTCTGCATTCTCAAGTGTCAGATCAGACTCATCGAGATACATATCAGCATACAATGCCGGTCTTGCCTGCGAATCATCAATTATCCCGGCAGCATATTCATTAACCGCGTCAGCAAAAGCCTGCAGTTGATCATTTGAGACCTCAAGTCCTGCAGCCTTCTTGTGACCTCCGAAATTGATAGTATACTCAGCCGCGGCCTCAAGTGCAGCAAGAATATCAAAATCACCACAAGTTCTGCAAGAACCTCTCATTGTAGTACCGTTATCCCCGGCAAGAAGAATCACCGGTCTGTTATACTGCTCGACCAGACGCGAACAGACAATGCCTATAACACCAGGATGCCAGTTCTGATCAGCGGCAACTAAAATTTTTCTATCAGAAAAATCTGGGGTTGCTTCTATGTTCGCCACTGCTTCCTGCATAATCTCCTGCTCAAGCGTCTGACGCTGCCTATTAAGTTCATTAAGCAATTTGGCGTCCTGTTCGGACTTGACAGGATCATCGGATAGCAGAAGTCTCAGAGCTGGTTCAATATCACCCATCCTGCCGGCTGCGTTAAGTCTTGGAGCCAGAGTGAAGCCCATGGCGCTGCTGCTTATAGAATTGCGCTTCTGACACATATCAAGCATAGCGCAGATACCAGCTGAAACTGTTTCATCCTGGCTATTTATCAGGGAAACTCCTTGTCTGACAATTATTCGATTCTCATCTATAAGTGGGACAACATCGGCAACTGTGCCGAGAGCAGCCAGAGGCAGATCACTTCGCCATTCTTTATTTCCTCCAAGAACAGAATCAAGTGCCTGCACAAGTTTAAGTGTGACTCCGACTCCGGCAAGCCAGGCAAAAGGATAGCCGCAATCAGGAATTTTTGGGTTAAGAAGAGCGACAGCACGCGGCAGTTCTGGTCTGCATTCATGATGATCAGTTACAATGACTTCAATGCCAGAATCGTTGAGTCGATCAATTTCGGAAATGCTGGCAATACCACAATCCACTGTAATCACAAGCGAAGCTCCGGAATCTAATATACTGTCAACGCCACTATCAGACAAACCATATCCGTCAAGGAGGCGGTCAGGCACAATCCAATTATTCTTAAAACCATATCTATTAAGAGCTCTAATGAGCAAAGCTGTTGAAGTTAGCCCATCAGCGTCATAATCCCCATGGACAAGAATCAGATTTCCGGCACGGCCATGCCTGATAATTGTCTCACAAGCCTTTTTCATATCCTTAAACAAAAAAGGGTCGTGAAGATTGTTCATATCTGCTTTGTAAAAAGCTTCTCGCTGCAGCCCGGTTTCATATCCACGAAGGCACAGAATTCTATCAGCCAGATTCAAATTATTATCATTATTATAATCCGCCAGCAGCCAATCTCTTTGCAAAAACATCTTACGACCTCCTTCCCGCGTAATTTCCAAATTCATTCATAGACTTACACTTATTGTAAAACAAATGTTCAGCCCTTACAAAACAAAAGCCGTAACATTTCTGGTAATAGTAACAAAAGAGCCCGATTGCCGCAGTACGACATCGAGCCCTTCCTGTAATCTGTATTTTACGGGCTTCAGCCAAGCTGTTGTTTCACAATCTGATTCACCAGCTTACCATCAGCCTTCCCCTTGACCTGAGGCATAATAATCTGCATTACCTTCCCCATATCCCGGGCTGATACCGCTCCTGACTGCTCTATAGCAGATTTAACGATATCAGAAATTTCCTGTTCCGAAAGCTGTTTTGGAAGATACTTCTCAAGTATAGTCATTTCTGCCCTATTCTTCTCAAGTATATCCTCACGGCCACTGTCTTTAAGTTCGTTCAGGTTTTCTGCCCTTTTTTTATATTCCTTGGATATGATATCGGCGGCACCGGCATCATCAAGCTCAATTTTCTGGTCCTTTTCAACCTGCAAAATCGCAGCACGTACTATCTGCAGCAGTTCCTTGCGCATGATATCCTTATCACGCATTGCTGTTTTCATATCCTCAAACAGGGCTTCCTTAACGTTCATAAATCAGCGTTTCCTCTTTCTGGCAGCTTCAGATTTCTTTTTGCGCTTAACACTGGGCTTCTCATAGTGTTCCCGTTTACGAACTTCAGCAAGAACGCCGGACCTGGCACAAGAACGCTTGAAGCGTCTCAGAGCGCTGTCAAGGGTTTCATTCTCTTTGACTCTGACTTCTGACATCTATTTCACTCCCCTCACGGCGGTTTTCGCTTAGTCTGCTCAAATCATGTTTTGATCGAAACATCGAATGTTATTATACAATCACAATGCTTGAACAGTCAACACTTATTGCATAATCGTGTTCATTCAAGTAGCTGAAACATTCTCAAAGGAGCTTCTCACCAAGATCACGTCCACCAATCATATGGAAATGTAAATGCATCACTGTCTGACCACCTTCTGTACCACAATTGTTAATAAGGCGGAAACCTTTATCAGCAACCCCCATTTTTTCAGCGACAATCGGCACTGCCTGTAATACTGCCTGCATCAGCGCAGCACGCTCATCATCTGACGCCAATGATATTACATCAGATACATGCCGTTTAGGCACAATCAGTACATGTACCGGAGCTACCGGCTTAATATCATGAAAAGCAATCACATTTTCATTTTCATAAACAACTTTTGCCGGTATTTCGCCGGCTGCTATTTTACAAAAAATACAATCCTGCATCAGTCTGGCCTCCTCGAGTAGGTTTGAATAATCGTTAGAATATTTCTTTTACCAGTGTTCTGACACGATCAAGCGCTTCATCTATACGAGATGCGTCTTTACCACCGGCCTGAGCCATATCCGGCCTGCCGCCACCACCACCGCCTGTTATGGAAGCAGCTTCTTTTATCAGTTTGCCGGCATGTACCCCTCTGGCAACGACGTCTTTTGTCGCCATAACAACCCACATAACCTTGCCTTCACTCTCTGCGGCCAGAGCAACTACTCCTGAACCAATCTTGTCTCTGATACCATCAGCAGACTGACGCAATTTGTCCATATCCGGAGCTTGAATTCTGGCAGCTACCATTTTCACACCATCGGCTAAAGACTCTGCCTCGCCTGCAAGATCGCCGGCAGCATTTGCGGCCTGTTTAGCCAGTTCAGCTTCAAGTGCTTTTTCCAGCTGTTTGGTTCTTTCCAGCAATACTGATAATTTTGAAGACAAATCCTCCGGACTACATTTAAGCAGCGACGCCGCCTCATGGATACTCTTGTTATCTTCATGACTTGCTTGATAAGCCAGAGGACCTGTTACAGCTTCAATTCTTCTAACACCAGCAGCGACCCCGCTTTCGGAAACCAAACGGAACTGACAAGCTTCTGTAGACTGCTTAAGATGTGTACCACCGCACAGCTCTTGACTATAATCTCCGACAGAAACCACGCGCACAGTATCACCATACTTCTCATCAAACAGTGCCATGGCTCCACTTGCTCTTGCTTCGTCAACAGACATTATCTCGGTTTTCACCGGCATATTCGCAAGAATTATCTCATTGACTCTGCGCTCGACAAATTCTTTGTCTTCAGGAGTTAAAGCCTGATAATGATTGAAGTCAAAACGCAGTCGGTCAGATGATACAGACGATCCTGCCTGAGCTACATGATCGCCCAGCCGCTCACGCAGAGCCTTATGTAAAATATGTGTTACAGTATGGTTTCTGGCCGTATCAAGCCTTGCTTTAACATCAACCTGAAGATTAGCCAAATCACCTTTACGAACTACACCACTCTCGACAATAGCGGCGTGCAGCCAAATGCCATCTGCCGTTTTTGTGGTGTCTTCTACAGTCATCATCGCATCATCAGTTCTCATAATACCAATATCACCTGTTTGTCCACCTGAAGATGCATAAAATGGGGTGCGGACAGTAATTACTGTAACAGCCTGTCCGGCAGGTGCTTCTTCTAACTCAATAAGGCTGTCGCCTGAATCCGAAACCGCAAGAACAGCAATAATTTCCGACTCATCTTCTAACACATCATAACCGGTAAAAGTCGTCTTCTGGCTGCGATCAACACTCTCCGGCAAAGTCATACCGCCCCAGGCAGATCCAGCTTTATCCTTCAGAGCCTGACGAGCCATTTTTTTCTGCTTATCCATCTCGACATGGAAGCCTGCCTCATCAATAGTTATCCCCTGCTCAGCAGCGATTTCTCGCGTCAAATCAAAAGGGAAACCGTATGTGTCGTGCAGCTTGAAGACATCCGCACCGGATAACTCAATTCTGCCGGAGGCTTTTGCCTGGGCTATATAATCCTCAAGTACACTCATGCCCTGCTGAACAGTTTCGGCAAATCTTGTTTCCTCAGTATGAATTACCTTCCGAATATGCTCAGCGCGCGCGGCAAGCTCCGGGTATGCCTCACCTGATTCTCTGATGACCAATTGGCTGAGCTCGTGGAGAAAAGGTTCAGTCAGACCAAGAAGTCTGCCGAATCTGGCGGCACGGCGCAGTAATCGTCTGAGAACATAACCGCGTCCCTCATTTGACGGCAGAATGCCATCACTTATCATCATAGTTGTACTACGAATATGATCTGTCATAACACGGATAGCTGTATCATCCTGTTCGTTCGAGCCATACTTACGTCCGGTCAGGCGGCAAACCTCATCGAGAATAGATCTGATTGTGTCAACTTCGAAGAGATTATCGACATCCTGCATAATGCAGGCAAAACGTTCCAGACCACCACCCGTATCGATATTTTTCTTGGCAAGCGGAGTGTAAGAGCCATCCTCCTCACGATTATACTGTGTAAAAACAAGGTTCCAGAACTCGACGAAGCGGTCACAATCACAGCCTACCTGACAGTTTTCGCTGCCGCAGCCTTTATCCTCTCCCCGATCGAAAAAAATCTCAGAACAGGGACCGCATGGTCCGGTACCATGTTCCCAGAAGTTATCTTCCTTGCCCATACGGAAAATTTTACTCTGATCAAGACCAACTTCTTTGTTCCAGATATCATATGCTTCATCGTCATCTTGATATACCGTAACGAAAAGACGCTCCTGCGGCAATTTAAGTACTTCTGTACAAAATTCCCAGGCCCAGGGGATAACTTCTTGTTTGAAATAATCACCAAAGGAAAAATTACCCAGCATCTCAAAATAGGTTCCGTGACGCGAAGTCTTGCCGACTCGCTCAATATCAGGTGTTCTAATACATTTCTGGCAAGTTGTAACGCGCAATGAAGGAGGCGTCTCTGCACCGGTAAAATATGGTTTAAGCGGTGTCATGCCTGCGTTTATTAATAGTATTGAAGGATCATTACGTGGAACAAGTGAAAAACTTGGCAGACGCAGATGTCCTTTTGACTCAAAAAAGCTCAAATATTTTTCTCTGATTTCATTCAGACCCATAGCTTCCATTATAATTACCAGCCTTCTATAAAATTTTCCATTATGACCCGGATTTTACACCAAAATCAGCACTCTAACAAGGTGCAACCATATGACGTTTGTGATAAAATGAGCAAATCATGATCTTGTTTTGATCAAACCACCAATTAATTTATTAACTATAAGAAGAGGTCAGCCATGAAAACTGCAGAATCCAAGTTTGAAAACCGTTGCGCCATGCTCGGGCTAAGTATTCCTGAGCTTTACTTACCGGCAGAAAATGTAGATGTCGCCTTATGGCCAGTAGTAGCCTGCGATCAATACACGTCTCAGCCTGAATACTGGCAGCAGACTGAAGCAATTGTCGCAGACAATCCATCAACCCTCAAACTGATTCTGCCGGAGCTCTATCTTGATCATCCTGGTGAAACATCAGTTGAGAGCAGGATCAAGACGGTCAATCAGGCTATGAACAATTATCTTGAACAAGGGATTATCCGCAAGCAACAGCCAGGCTGTATTCTTCTTGACAGACAAACACCGCTGCATCCCAGCCGCAAGGGTCTGATTATTGCAGTCGATCTCGAGCAATATGATTTCACACCAGGCAACAAGAAGCTTATCAGAGCCACAGAGGGAACGGTTTTAGAACGAATACCTCCAAGACAAGCTATCAGGCGTAACGCTTCACTTGAGCTGCCTCACGTCCAGCTTCTGATCGACGATCCACAAAAAACGGTTATTGAACCATTGTGGAGCAGTGTTTCATCTGACAAACCCCTATACAATACGGAGTTGATGCAAGGTGGCGGACATATTCGCGGTTGGTTTATCGATAAACATGCTGCTGCCTTAAGAGCAGCTGTAGACGCCCTTGCCGCGTTGCCAACTTATCTCAGCGACAATCTGCTGTTTGCGGTCGGTGACGGAAACCATTCACTGGCAACAGCGCAGGCACACTGGAATGAGATCAAGGCAGAGGCAGGCGACGATCATCCGGCACGCTACGCGCTGGTTGAGATCATAAATATACACGATGAAGGACTGGAATTCGAGCCGATCCACCGCGCGATTTTTGGAATAGAAACAGATGATTTTCTATCTTCAACAGCAAAATGGCTAACAGATTTCAGCAAACATGAACAAGGTTCAGCAGAATTGATTCAGGAAATACTACCTGTTTTCGCTGGTTCAAACAAAACAGAATTAAAACTGGCAAAAGCTCCCGGCCAGCTGACTGCGGCTATTGTTCAGCAGATGCTGGACGAGCTCGTTCCCATATGGCGCGGAAATGGTATGAATGTCAGAATAGATTATATACACGGAAACCAAACCGTTATAGATCTTGCCGCAAAAGGAGCCGGTGGCATTATTCTACCGCCTTTTGCCAAGAGTACCTTCTTTGAGGCCATAATGCGCGACGGTATTTTACCGCGCAAAACTTTTTCCATGGGTGAAGCATTTGAGAAACGCTATTACTTCGAGGCAAGACGTATTGTCAGGAACGAAACATGAATTCAGTTTCTACGACTGAAAACAGGCCAACGGTCTGCATTATTGGCGCCGGAATTACCGGGTTAACCGCTGCCAGACAGCTTATGCTTAAGGGTATGCGTGTACTTGTTCTGGAATCTGCACTTAATTCAGGCGGAATGCTCTCCGCATTTTCCGTTGGTGCGGATCGACTTGAGCATATTTATCATCACATTTTTACAACGGATAAGGATACATTGTCGCTTATGACAGAGCTAAATCTGGAGAAGGATTTACACTGGTATTCAGTTCGGGACGCTCTCTTCGCCGGTGGGCGCAACTATCCCTTCTCCACACCGCTTGATTTGATGCGTTTCAGCGAACTGCCGTTCTTGCAGCGTTTGAAAACAGGTCTGACGGTGCTTAAGGCGTCAAGACTTCGTGACTGGCGCAGCCTTGAACAAATGACGGCTGCGGAATGGCTGATTGAAAACTGTGGCCTCAAAGCTTATGAGAAGCTATGGGCACCATTATTAAGGGCTAAATTCGATCTTGACGCAGATGAAGTTTCGGCTGTCTGGATCTGGAACAAATTCAAACTGCGCGGAAGTTCACGCGCAAGTCATGGCCAATCAGAGAAGCTTGGCTATCTCGCCGGCAGTTTCGGTAGAATTACTGACGAGCTTACTTCACAAATTATTGCCGGAGGCGGTCAAATTCTTTACGGCTATACTGCTATGGGTTTAAGTCATAACAATAATGCACAAGATAAGAGCCAGGCTAAATATAAGATATCCTGTATTCTTGAAGATTGTTCTTCTGTAGATTTTTCAGCCGACTCCGTTATTTCGACTATATCTACAAGACAGTTCGCCAATTTATCTATTAGTCTGAATCTGCAGGAAGATTACCGTGAGAAGCTGCTCTCTGTAAGATATAAGGCCAATATTTGCATGGTCATTCGTCTTCGCAAGAGCCTATCGCAGTATTATTGGAATACTATATGTGATAATCTGCCTTTTGTTGTTGCGGTGGAACATACAAACATGACTGGAACAGGCGACTATGGCGGTCATATTGTATATTTATCGCGCTACCTTGATATAGCTGACCCGGTCTGGACACAATCGGATGGGGAAATATTTCAGAGCTTCATCTCAGGGCTTGAACATGTTTATCCTGATTTTTCCGTCAACGATATAATAGATTGGCGGCTGCGCCGAAGCCGTTACGCACAGCCGGTTATTTTCAGAGATTACAGCAACCGCAAACCTGATATGAATACACCGGAAGAAGGCGTCAAGCTCGCAGGTATGGCACAGATTTATCCCGAAGACAGAGGTATTAATTATGCTATCAAATTGGGAAAAGAATCTGCTCAGGCTGTTGAGAATTATCTGGAAGTAAATAAACTCATATAAAGAAACGGGAGAACATCATGCGCAGACTCTGGATGCTTTTGCCATTGACCATAGTCCCGGCAGCGTTTCTGTTATTAGGAGACTATGCCGGCTATTTTTTGCAATGGTGGTTGACACTGCTGATAATTGGAATAATCTGGTGGCCGGTTACGGCTAAGCTGTTGCCGGGCACGGATAACGGTTGGATAGCGGCAAAAGCCTTCGGCCTGGCTTTCTCATCCTACATTTCTTTTTTTCTAAATCACTTGTTTTCTTTTGTATTCGATCGTATCTGGCTCCTGCTGATACTCGCCTTGACCGCCGTGATTATTTGGCTGCCACATTTACTTCTCCCCCCATCACGCAAGAAATCTTTACCAATTATTACAGTGGAACATAATAATTCATGGTTTCCGATAGCACTAATGGAAACCATCTTTGCCATGGCTCTGCTCTTTTGGATTTTCACGAGAGGGCTTAAACCGGAACTTGACAGTCTTGAGAAATTCATGAATATCGGTTTCATGAATAGTATCTGGCGCAGTGAATTATTACCTGCCGCCGACATGTGGCTGAGCGGAGAAAATATCAACTATTATTATTTCGGGCATTATAGCTTCACCTGGTTAGCCCGAGCCGCCGGTATCAAGCCAATAATAGCTTATCAGCTTGCTATGGCGTCTTTGCCGGCCTTTACATTGTGTTTGACTATGGTGTTTGCCATGCAAATCAGATTTATAAGCTCTGATCATAATCGCTTAAAAAACAAAAAATCAACTCTTGCAGCAGCCAGTCTGGGCGCGGCTTTTGCCGGTTTATTGACAGTTTTCGGTGGAAATCAGCACGCGTTTCTCTTCGACAAAAACAGTCCCGGCTCGGCTTTTACCAGTTTTTTATTAAAAACCGGTATGCTTGCAGGGGAAATATCTGACAAGTTCTGGTTTGCCAATTCAACGAGGTATATAGGCTATAATCCAGAAACAACTGATAAAACAATTCATGAATTCCCCTACTACTCATATCTCGTTGCCGACCTGCACGCTCATGTAATTAATCTAATCTTCGTACTGGTACTGTTGCTGCTTGCGGCTTCGTTTTTCCGTGTACACATGGGAAATAATCTATCCACCAAAAAGCAAGAATCATTTTCTGATATGACATATTTTATTCTGGCATCAGTTTTACTTGCAATATTCATGATGGCTAATTTTTGGGATTTCATTATTTACTTCGCTTTGATCTGTCTACTGTTATGGATTCACTATACACGCAGCAGTGGTCATCTATTTATTCTTTCTAAACTGCCTGTGTTTTTGCTGCAATGTCTGCTGATTCTGCTGATATTCCTCAAAGTCACCAATCCATGGCTGGCGGTATTGCTTTATATCGCTGCGGCTATAATAAATATGTTCCTTGGTAAGCTTTCTAATGATGGTCTAACCTCGGCAGGAGCACGTATGGGCTGGTTATTTGCCTGTGCGCATCTATTTGCTTTGCCATTCAATATTGGTTTTGAACCTATAGCCAAGAGCATTAAGCTTGTAGAAAACAGAACTCCTGCAATCCAGCTTTGGGTGCTCTGGGGAGCTCATCTCACAGCTGGATTTATTTACATTATCTGGCTTTTGCTAAGAAACAAACAACCGAGGCTGCGACCAGTGTTTCCTCCGGTACCTGAACAGAGAGCGCAAGCGCAAACGTCTGCAGGTAAACTGACAGGAAGAATCAAATCTCATATCTCGGCCAGCCTCATTGAACCTGCGGATCAGTTGCTGCTTGCTCTTTATCTTATGGGATGCGCATTAATTGCACTGCCGGAAATAGTCTATGTAGTTGACATTTATAGCGGTGATTTCAAGCGTGCCAACACAATGTTCAAATTTACATATCAGGCCTTCGTACTATTATCAATTGTCTGGGGATGTGCAGCAGCACGCATGCTTATTATCTTAACTTCCAGCCAAGCAAGACAAAACAGAATTACAAAAACTATTCTGCCGTCCTTGCTAATTATCATGCTTATAGTCCCCTCCTGGTACCCTTTTGCAGCTACAAGCCAGTGGCTTGGGAAATTCAGCCTTGAACGTTGGCGTGGTCTTGACGCGCTAACAGTCTACGCGACCAAGGATTCAGCCAATATAGACGGCAGCATACCAGGAGAATTAGCAGGTGATGTGGCCGCGATAAAATGGCTTAACGCAAATATACAAGGGCAACCTATAATAGTTGAAGCAAATGGAGACAGCTATACAGACTACAACAGGATATCCGCTTTTACCGGTTTACCAGCTGTTATGGGATGGCAGACTCATGAATGGCTTTGGCGCACAAGTGATAAAACACCTGATGCTTTTGGTTCAGTTGTTGTACCCAGACAGCAGGTGGTCAAAGAGATTTACACAACTCCGGATCAGGAACTACGTCGTAATCTTCTAAATGAATTTGAAGTTGAATACATTGTAATTGGCCAACTCGAAAGAGAAAAATACAGCAATATCAATGAGAATGATATTGCTGTATCTGAGGTACGCGAGGATCTGATAAGTCAAATAGCCACCGTAGTCTTCGAGCAGGCCGATTTGCGAATATTTAAAGTAAGTTAA
>JAQVJP010000161.1 GCA_028695145.1 Eubacteriales bacterium | reverse complement strand
GACAGAACCGGCGATAATAACCTGCTTCAACTCAAGATTGTTATCAACAAGCAGAAGATCGGCTCTTCTGCCAGTGTCTATGCTGCCGGTTATCTCCTGCGCTCCGGCAACCTGAGCCGGATTGAACGAGGCCGCTCTGACAGCGTCTTCGACAGGTATTCCGAAACTGACGGCATTACGCATACACTGCAGCAGGTCAGTCGCGGAACCGGCAAGAGTACCGTCGGATAAGGTCGCCTTGCCATCCTTGAGAATCACCGGCTGACCGCCAAGTTCATAATTTCCATTTGTAAGTCCGCAGGCGCGCATAGCATCACTAACAAGCACAACACGCTCGGCACCGAACATTTTAAAAACAGAACGAACCACAGCCGGGTGTATGTGGAAACCATCACAAATCAGCTCTACTGTCACATTTGTGTCCATGGCAGCGCCGACAACCCCGGGACTGCGATGAGTAAACGCCGGCATAGCGTTAAACAGATGTGTGATATGGCCGGCTCCTCTGTTTATAGCCTCCATAGCCGTATCATAATCGGCTTCAGTATGACCAAGTGACACCTTAAGTCTGGCCGCGTTCTTCTCGATAAAATCCATCGCGCCCGGAAGCTCAGGAGCAACGTCAAGCAACCGGATTTTATGATCGGCTGCATCCAGCAGGCGCTCAAACATCTCCATATCCGGATCAATAATATTTTCAGCTGCCTGTGCGCCCTTTTTCTTGACATTGAAATATGGACCTTCCATGTGGATACCCATAAGCTGAGCTCCGCCGGATCCACCTGCAGCGATTGCTCTGGCACCATTGGCAAAAATCCCGGTCAACTGCTTCTCGGGCAGTGCCATGGATGTCGCGAGAAACGACGTAACGCCACGTCCCGCAAGATAATTCGCTATACCGTCCACAGCTTCTGGTGTTCCGTCGCAGAAGTCATGGCTGGCACAGCCGTGAATATGGATGTCAAACAGTCCCGGTATAACCCTGAGACCCGAAGCGTCAACTACCTGTCCGTAATCTGCTTTTGTTCCACTTCCATTGCCCGAACTTCGGCGCAATTGGCCGCGCTCGGTGATCTCTGTGATTTTGCCGTCATCAATTCTGAGATCAACATTGGCAAAAGTCCAGTCCGACATTAGTACTGTTCCATTTTCGATAATCATAATATCGTACCCCCATTACCTTTTGATTATAAGCTACAAAAAGGCTCACGCAAGCCAAAATAGTCATTTCATCGTTAAATTGCCAAGTACAGACAAGAAAAAACCATGAATCGTCACAGCATGTTTAACTTTGAAACAGATGCATAATCGGGTATAATTATTCCGTGTTGTTTCAACCAATTCACATTATTTCATTCAGGAGGGTAATATGGACAAATTTTTTGGCATCAAAGCTGCCGGTTCTTCAGTCCGGACAGAAATTATCGCCGGTATAACCACGTTCTTCACGATGGCTTATATCATCTTCGTTAATCCTGGTATGCTCAGCACTACCGCAGGTGAAGAGTACTTCGGTTCAATCTTCATCGCCACTTGTCTGGCCGCTGCTGTCGGTACACTGATGATGGGACTCTACGCCAGACTCCCGTTCGCACAGGCACCAGGTATGGGACTTAACGCCTTCTTCGCCTTCTCCGTAGCTACAGTTTATGGCTACCGCGGCGCATTGGCAGCAGTTCTCGTATCAGGTATCATTTTTATCATAATCACGCTGATCGGTCTGCGCGAAGCAATTGTAAAAGCTCTGCCGCAGAATCTGAAAGTCGCTATCTCAGGCGGCATCGGCCTGTTCATTGCTTTTGTCGGTTTACAAAATGCCGGCATCATCGTAAATGAAGACTCTACACTCGTAACCTTCGTAAGCTTCTCCGCAAGACAGGAAGCCTTCCCCTTCGCACCGCTTATCGCGATTATCGGTGTAATAATTATCGCTATACTCTATTACTTCAAGGTAAAAGGTTCAATCTTGATCGGCATAGTTGCCTGCACAATCATAGGTATTCCTCTTGGTGTAACTCAGCTTCCTGATTCACTGACCACAGCACATTTCACACAGAACTTCAGCGATTGGAGCAATCTCAGTCTCTTCAAACTTGACTTCGGCGCTCTCCTGGCAGACGCTTCCGGCTTCTGGTCCAGCGTATTAACCATATTAACCGTGGTTATATCTTTTACCCTGGTTGATATGTTTGACACCATCGGCACACTTGTCGGCACAGCCAAACAAGCTAATATGCTCGATGAGAACGGTAATGTTCCGAACATGAAGAAGGCCATGATGTGCGACGCTGTCGCTACTACAACAGGCGCGCTGGTCGGTTCTTCCACCGTAACAACTTATATTGAATCAGGTTCAGGTATCTCCGAAGGCGGCAGAACCGGATTAACCTCTGTCACAACCGGTATACTGTTCATCCTGGCAATTTTCCTGGCACCGCTGGCCGGCATCGTCCCTTCAGCGGCTACTGCTCCCGCTCTGATTATCGTAGGCGTATTGATGATGGGCAGCATCAAGGAAATTGACTTCTCAGAGATGTCAGAAGCTGTTCCGGCCTTCCTGACCATGGTCATGATGCCCCTAACCTATTCAATTGCCACAGGTATCGGCCTTGGACTTATTTCCTATACACTGATTAAACTGTTCACCGGCAAGATCAAGGATCTGAGCATCCTGACTGTCGTGGTAGCTATATTGTTTGTCATCAAGTTTATACTCTAATCAGGAAGCACTTAAGACAAACAAGTTAAAACAACGCTTGCATAATTACCTTATGCATATTCACCTCAAAAGAAGCACTGTACCGATCATCCTGATCTTTACAGTGCTTCTTATTTTTGCCTTCAACGTACACCATTAATTGCAACTCTGAAACAGACTATGATTTCATGTATTGAATTACTAAGTTTCAGCTATCATTGGACTTAATATTTTCGTTGATATCATCTTCGGTTTCGCCAAATGTTTCTCCCGCCGCGGCTTTCATGGCCAGTTTTTTCTCTACACTCTCCCGGAAGATCGAATAGAGCAGAGCGACTACAGGCACACCTGCAAGCATGCCTACGATACCGAACAAGCGCCCGCCAACAACAATAGCAATCAGCACCCAGAGGCTGGGCAGGCCAACCTGATTGCCAAAAAGACGCGGCTTAATGACATTACCATCGAGTTGCTGCAAAACAAGTACAAATAGCAGGAAGAGCAGTGCTTTGAACGGATCGACAATGAGAATAATCAAAGCTCCCGGCACAGCACCGATAAAAGGACCAACTATCGGGATGATATTAGTTACACCTATTATCGCGCTTACAAGCAGTGGATAAGGGAAGCCAAAAATAGTCATGCCAATAAAACAGAGAAACCCTACAAGAAGGGAATCGAGGAGATTCCCGGCAATGAAGCGAGTGAAGAGGAAATTAGCTCTTGCTGTCAGTTCCAGGAATCGAGCATTAAATTTTCTGTTGCCATAAGCTTGCAGCACTCGCTTGATTTGCGCACCCAGTATATGTTTGCTGTAAATTAGATATACTGAGAAAGCCACACCAATAAATAGATTGAAAATGACCGATGTCAGATTAAGAACCTGGTCAATTAAATTTGGCAGCAGCTGGTCAAGCTGACCTGTATATCGTTCAATTATTGCTAACCATGATTTTGTAGTTTCACCTGAATAATAATCCTGCAGCTGAAAATCAGCAATAAATCTGGTCAGAAGAAGATCTACTGTGCTCAAATAATAAGGTATATTCTGGATCAACAGTTTACCTGAAGTCAGCAGCTGAGGAATTATAATCCAGAAAAGGAAAACAATAATCAGCAGCACAGTGGCATAAGCAAGAAGGACAGATATATGTCTGCCCAGCTTAGCCCAGATGCCGCCACGTTTCTTCATGAAGGCAAATACCTTGTCCTGATACCATTTATATGGAATATTCAACAGATAAGCGATAACAAGTCCATAAATCAGCGGTGTAACCACTACCTGCAGAGCGGTTATCGAGCGCAAAATCGGCCCGATATTCTGCAGCAGCAGGTAGAAGGCAATTCCGAAGGCAACAAGTATCAGAGTCTGTCTGAACTTCAACTTATCCATTCTTATTTACTCAGCCGCGTAATGGTCAAAATAACCCTGAGCCAGTACAATTGGCGTACCCTTGTCACCGCTGCCACTGGTTAGATCAAACAAGCTGCCCAGCA
>JAQVJP010000047.1 GCA_028695145.1 Eubacteriales bacterium | reverse complement strand
AATACCGTCTTTTCTTTTTGTTTGCTTCTAATCTACTTAACAATCCAAGTAATATAATGATATGATCAATGAGTGCTACAACACTTTATGAGGAGGATTGTAATGTGCTTAAACTGTTTCCCCGGTAGAGATGTCGCTGCGGATTGGAATGATCCAAAAGTGATCAGTGTTAATAAAATTAGAGACAGAGCCAATCTAATTCCTTTTCCTGGTCTTGCTGATTGCGCAGCCGCAATTTCAGATTATCGCAGATACTTGTCATCTTTTATTCATGTACTACCTGATAACTGGTTGTATCGCAAATATGATGAAGTATCTGAAATGCCTGAGCGACTTATATTTCACAAAGAAGATTTTAGTCAAACACGCAAATCTGGTATTTTCAGTGCACCTCAGAAGCCTCTGCCCTGGCCTTTGACTGATCTAAGACAATCCGTACATGTATATCATCAGGATTGCTCTTTACCGTCAACCTGGAGCGTAATGCGCAAGAGGATTGCTTTTGCCGGTGTTAAATCTGCTTTCCATTTGATTGTAAACGGTCAGATCTGCGGATTTTCTGAAGCCTGTGATAGTCTTGTCTATTTCGATATCACAGCACAGTGGTACAGCGGAGCTAACGAAATTTCTTTGATTATATATGAGAGTTCAACAGGATCACATTTAACTGGTAAACAACAAGATATTCATGGGATTGCAAGTGATATTTATATTGAAGCGTTACCACCCGTTTCCCTGTTTGACGCTTCTGTTTCGACACAAGCTGTTGATAATTCATATAAAAAATGGCACCTTGAAATTGAGCTTGATCTGCAGTCATGTCGATTATCTCTTGGGAAACCTTATGTCGAAGTATCTATTGAATATCAGAATAAGCAAATCATTACTAAGACGAGAGAAGTAACTCTTCATCCTCTTGAAGATGATCACAATTGGGGGATGTCAGCAAAATCAAGAGGCAGAACTATTTTTAGTATGTATCTTGACGATATAAACCCATGGTCTTCGGAAAGCCCTGACTTGTATGATTTATATATTTCTATATACGATGAGCATAGAGTTGAAAATGCTTCATATAATATACCCATTGGATTTAGAGAGCTAAAAAAAGAAAATAATGACATTTTCATAAACGGAAGAAAATTGCACCTCGATACATATTGCTATAATTATGTTAATACATGTGAAGCAATTGACAATTATAAGCTGGAATTGAGAAATATAAGCAATGATTTTTTGTCGATTAAGCGTTCCGGATATAACAGCGTGTTTTGTGAAAATGGATTGCCGGATACTTCACTGCTCGATATGGCAGATTTGATTGGTCTATATGTAATTATCGATGCCGATGTCAATTTGCAGACGGAATATTATGATTTTGCGAATGAAGTGATAAAAGAAGACTATTATCAGAGAATACTGGCAAAAGTTAAAAGCACGCTTAATGCATCTAAGCTTAAATGCAGCGCTATTGGCTGGACAATAAATTATGACGCAAACTATAGCGATAATTCAAGCCCTATAATCAAACTTGATAAAGATACTGCTTCTATAAAAATTGAATTTATTGATATCAATACAATACCTTTATTGCGAGGTAATAATCTGCAGTCACAAAAGAAGGATAATTTATATTTATCGCCTCTTGTTTTAACTTCATCCGCTAATTGTGAAAATCTTATGTTCCATAACAGTTATCTATTTACTAATATTTCGGATATCAGTGTAAACTGGATCGCCTGTAATCAGCAGAAAATTATCGACAACGGCCTGTTGAAATTGCCTGTCTTATCAGCCGGTACAACATATGAATTATCAATTGATATGCCCGGGAGTTCAGAGCCAATTACGCATTATAATATAAAAACAGAATGGTATGACCCTGTGTGCCTTCCTTCTCCTGTTAAGCGCACTATGTTCCATTACATAGAAAAAACTGACTCTAATGCCAGTTTCTTGTCTGAACCTCCTGCTGGTCGTTTTACACCTATTGGGCACGGTACGCTCAGACTTGATCTGGACAGGCATCTGCTCTTGATTTCCGGCAATAGATTCTGGTTTATTTTTAATCGACTGACGGGTTCTTTTGAGAGCTGGAGATTCGGTGAAACTGAATTTCTTTCCGGCACGAAATCACATGTGTCTGGCATATCTCCCACAATAGATAACACAATTTTAACAGTTATAAAAAGTAATTATGCTTGTGACGGCGACTCCGCGATTATTGAAAGTGAATGCATAATAAGCTGCACTAATTTAGAATCATACCCACTCTATATCAGATATGAGATTAATCAAAGAGCTGAGCTGCGTGTCTTTTATAACCTGGAAATACCTGAAAATAATAGTTATTCAATCGAGCACGCAATTATTGATATTAATCTATCAAGACATCTGAGTAATCTCGAATGGTTTGGCTGGGGTCATATGGCTGAGAATTATAACTCAGATTCTATCAAACCCTCGTCATCAGCGGCATGTTTCATGCACAATAATTCAGAAGATACAAATATCAAGGTAAACACATGGCTCATGAAACACATGCATACTATAGAATCAAGTTTACCGGATTTTCAAAGTGCTCATTGGCTATTTGCCTCAAATGACAAGGGGCTTGGCCTACTTGTCACATCAGATGGAACCTTTAGTTTTAAATCTTCGACAAACGAAAATCACTATGATAAAAATAAAGATAATAGCCTATTTTTCTTACACTCCAGTCATAATCTTCAACTTGAGTTCCTAAGCAAAAAAGATATTAATGCAAATAACAACTTTGATATTAATGATTCCAGAATCATCATAGTCAAAAAGCAATATGTATTTAGTCCTGCAGTATTAAGTATATAAAACAATACCCGGTCATTTAGCTTGTGACCGGGTATTATCATTAATCTGTACAATAGAGAAAACTATATTCTAAAACTCTCTCTCATTGCGACGACTTGGACCATTATTATCGTGGCGGTTGCCATCGCGATCAGATCTGCGTGGACCTCTATCTGATCTTTCACGATCATTTCTCTCATTGAAGCGAGGTCCTCTTGTATCACGTCTTCTATCCGGACGTTCGTTTCTGGAGCTTCCAGGACGTGAAGATTCCTCAGGTTCATTGTAATCAGCTGGTTTCTCCTGACAATCACGAACAGAGAGATTAAGCCTTCCCTGTCCATCAATTTCAAGAACTTTGACCTTGACAGTCTGTCCAACTTCCAGAACATCTTCAACCTTCTCAACGCGCTTCCAAGCCAGTTTAGAAATATGAACAAGACCTTCCTTGCCTGGTGCGATCTCAACAAAAGCGCCAAAAGCCATCAATCTTGTAACAACACCATCGAATACTGTACCAGGCTCTGGATCAAAAGCAATACTGCGAATTCTTGCAATCGCGGCCTCAGCAGCCTCGCTATTTGGTGAAGCTATATAAACATGTCCAATTGCTCCATCTTCTTCGATGTCGATTTCAGTATTTGTTTCTTCGGTAATTTTACGAATCACCTTACCGCCTTGTCCAATAATTTCACGGATCTTGTCAGACGGAATATCGATTTTCTCAATTTTTGGCGCGAATGCTGACAACTGCTGACGCGGTGTGTCAATACACGGGATAATAACTTCATTAATAATCTGAAGCCTGCCCTTGCGTGTCATCTCAAAAGCATCGCGAATAATATCATAGGACAGGCCATCTACCTTGATATCAACCTGAATAGATGTAATACCGTCTACGGTACCTGCAACCTTGAAGTCCATATCACCGAAGAAATCCTCGATACCCTGTATATCCATAAATACAAGATAATCATTTTCGTTCTCTTCATTTACAATAAGACCACTGGAAATACCGGCAACAGGTTTCTTAATCGGAACGCCGGCAGCCATAAGTGCCAATGTGCTTGCACAAACAGAGCCTTGTGAAGTTGATCCGTTGGACATCAGAATTTCTGATACGCAGCGAATCGCGTATGGAAATTCAGTTTCGCTGGGCAGAACCGGCACCAATGATCTCTCGGCAAGTGCACCATGACCAATCTCACGACGTCCTGGTGATCTGGCTGATTTTGCTTCACCGACACTATATCCCGGGAAATTATAGTGATGGATATATCTTTTTTGATCTTCATTATCAAGGCCATCGAGAATCTGTGCTTTTGCCAGCGTCGCCAATGTACAGGTTGTCAGTACCTGAGTCTGACCACGTTGGAATAGTCCAGTTCCGTGAACTCTCGGCAGCAGATCAACCTGTGCCGAAAGAGGACGAATTTCATTAAGTCCACGACCATCAACACGACGATGCTCTTTGAATAGATAATCTCTTACAGTTTTCTTCTCGAGTTTATAAATAGCATCACCGGTATAAGTAACCCATTCAGGATTAACACTCTCAAGATGTTCTGCTGTTTTCTCTTTCAAAGCACTAACTTGAGCGTCTCTGACAGACTTGTCAGGAGAAAGAACAGCCTGGCGCATGTCCTCTGATGCAAATGCGGAGACAGCTTCAAATACTTCCTTTGGCAAATCAGAAGATTCGTACGAGAATTTCTCCTTGCCAATCTCAGCAACTATCTTCTTGATAAAACGACACTGTTCCTGAATAACCTTGTGCCCTTCGATAATTGCTTCAAGCATTTTGTCTTCAGGTACTTCGTTTGCTCCAGCCTCAATCATGCAAACTTTTTCTTCTGTGCCGGCAAGAGTAAGCTGTAAAGTACTTGCGGCACGCTGAGCTTCAGTTGGATTTACGATGATCTCATCATCAACAATGCCAACTTGTACGCCACCTATCGGACCATTCCAAGGGATATCCGATATAGCAACAGCCATTGAAGAACCAAGCATGGCAACAATCTCAGGCGCATTGTCCTGTTCAACTGACATAACCAGATTATTAATCGATACATCATTGCGCAAATCCTTCGGGAATAGCGGACGCATTGGTCGATCGATTACGCGTGATGTCAGTATCGCTTTTTCTGTTGGACGACCTTCTCTCTTGATAAAACCGCCTGGGAAGCGACCAACACTATATAATTTCTCTTCATAGTCAACACTGAGCGGGAAAAAATCAATTCCCGGGCGCGGTGATTGAGATGCTGTTGCGGTAGAAAGAATAACGGTATCACCATATCTAACAAGACATGAACCATTAGCGAATTGTGCCAGCTCACCTGTTTCTACAACCAAGGGTCTGCCGGCAAGAGTCATTTCAAAGACTTTTTTCATTTAAATATTTACCTCCATCGGAAAAATGTTTTTCCCCGTCCGGGCGGTAGTCTGTAGGATCCGTGGCCGCTATCTCAGCCGCGCAGCCTACCTTCTACAGCCCACGGGACTGCTTTATTCTTATACCTGTGAAAAATGGTGAGTTTTTAAGCTCACCATTTCCACAACGGCACAAGTAATTACTTCCTGATATGAAGCTTCTCAATTATGGTACGGTAGCGCTCGATATCGATACTGATCAGATAATCAAGCAGGCCACGGCGACGACCAACCATCATCAGCAGGCCACGACGTGAATGATGGTCATTCTTGTGGGTCTTGAGATGCTCAGTCAAATGATTGATTCTCTCAGTCAGAAGAGCAACCTGCACTTCCGGAGACCCTGTATCACCCTCGTGAATCGCGTATGTAGTCATAATTTCTGCTTTTCTTGCCTTGTCCATTTATGTTCCTCCTTATATTCACCACTGACAAAGTAGATGGTCGGACGATCCAAAAACCTTGTCATGGCAGACTATGTAACATATTAACATAATGAAATCTCATTGTAAAGAAAAACGATCTCAAACAAACATGAACTCTTGTCCACGATCACGAATAATTACTTGGTTTTCCTTATTATCAGATTTAACTTGCTCGGTATATCCGATAACTTTTGCTTCGAGTTTATATTTCGTTGATGTTGCAATAATTTTTGCTGCAACAGATTCCTCACAATATATTTCCATTCTATGACCCATATTGAAAATCTGATACATTTCCTGATCCCCTACATCACCTGATTCGTAAATGGCATCAAAAATAGCAGGACGTTCAAATAAATTATCTTTTACATATCTAAGACTGCTGCCGAAGTCACGGCATTTTACCTGTCCGCCACCGGTACAATGAATTATACCGCTGATTTTATCGTTATAATTAGCAATAATCTCACGCATGACTGGTAGATATGTTCTTGTTGGAGACAGCACAGCCTCACCTGCGGTCAGTGAACTTCCTGGCAATTTATCTCCTACATGGTATTTCCCGCAATATGCTTTACCGGCAGGCATTGTATCGGCATAAGTCTCAGGATACATGTCACGATAGTCCGGATGCAGGAGCAAATGTCGTGCAGCAGTCAAACCATTTGAACCAATTCCGGAATTCTCAGTATTTTCATATGAAGTCATTCCTGAAGAAGATAAGCCAACAATAACATGTCCAGGTTTTATGTTAGCAGCATTCACAACATTATCTCTTTTTAAACGAACCACAACAGTTGAATCACAAATAACAGTTCGAACCAGATCACCGACATCAGCGGTCTCGCCCCCGGTCATTTCGATATTAACACCATGCTCAGCCATACTTCCAATAAAAGCGTCATAGCCACCGATTATCTGACTCAGACATTCAGCATCAACCCTGTGAGCGTTACGTCCAATTGTATTTGAGACGAGGAAGTTATCGACAGCACCTATACAAATCAAATCATCCGTATTCATAACTAGCGAATCCTGAGCTATACCACGAAACCAGGAAGTTTCACCAGTAATTTTATACATGAGATAGGCTGCGGAAGATTTTGTACCTGCACCGTCAGCATGCACGGCGCTGCACCACAATTGATCACCGGATAAATCAGAAATTATTTTACAAAACGACCCCGGAAAAAGTCCCTTCGACTGATTGGCTACAGCTTTCTTGACATCGTCCTTGGTTGGTGATACTCCACGAGATAAATATGATTCTGCCTTCATGATATCCTCCGAAAAAAATAATGCTTCCTGAGCTGATCTGTAAGCCGGGTTCTGTCGTGAACAGTCATCTATCCAGGCCGGCCATTTCTGACCGGCTCAAGCCACCTCCCTGGGACGTGCGGGCCACACATATGTCCCTCCACGGTGTTGCTCCAGATGGGGTTTACAGAGCCGGACTGTCACCAGTCCGCTGGTGAGCTCTTACCTCGCCGTTCCATCCTTACCTGCCTTGAAGGCAGGCGGTATATTTCTGTTGCACTATCCTTGAAGTCGCCTTCACCGGGAACTACCCGGCACCCTGCCCTGCGGAGCCCGGACTTTCCTCACGCGCAGGCTTTCGCCTTACGCCCGCGACTGTTCAATCAGCTCAGAAAGCCATTCTATTATAATCCAAGCCGGTATAAACGGTAAAGGACAAATCAACGAATTCTTTTTTTAACTTTTCAGCCAGAGGATTCAACACAACTCGTTCGGTCACATCGTGGCCTGCATCAATTGCTGCAATACCACGATGTGCAAGCGCCAAACCGACATTATGTTTTAACTCTCCTGTAATAATAGTATCAATATCAAGCAGTGCTAAATCTGAAACCCATTCCTCAGAAAATGACCCCGGAAATACAGCAATTCTTGATGTTACAGGATCTGAATCAATATTCACACGACATCCGGAACTGCCAAGTCTGTCGGCAACAATCCTCTTTAGTTTTGACAATTTAATTGGCTGATATAGATCTGTATAGCGACCATGACCGGCATCAGTATAGCCTGGTATAGTTTCACTCATCGGGAATACAGTTTGCCATGCATCTGATTCCAGTTCCAAAGACTGTGCCAGACAATCAGCAACGCCACCAGGTGCGGCATCAAGATTTGTATGGGCGCTGAAAACAGAAATCTGATGGCTTATCAGATTATACAGCAACTGTTGTTCAGGCACATCTGCACGAACCGTCTGCAGCGGACTGAAAATCATAGGATGGTGTGTAATTATCAAATTTGCCCGTTCCGCCCTCGCTCTTGCGACAGCAGCGGAAGTAATATCAAGGCACAACAAAACAGCCTCAGTTTCTGTATTCATACTTCCAGTTTGCAAACCAATAGGATCCCAGCTCTCTGCCATGCGTGGCGGAGCAACTTTTTCAACAAACCTCACTATTTCTCTAACACTAACCATCAGGCATCACCTCGTTTTCTGAATTCCCGGGCATCATGTAATATTGTTTCTATTTGTATGAGCACTTGCGATAAATCAGCATTCCCTCGAACAGCCTTATTAAGAGTTTTTTCCCTATCTTCAAGGTAACTAATCCAAAGGTCACGAGCAGATGCATCACACAATTCAAAATTTGCGTATTTTCTAATCAATATAGGACCCAGCCAACACTCTATAAGGTTCAATGCAGGACAACATATTTCACCGCTACTACTTGCGGTGGTATGTCTGGTTCTTACATTCATAATCACATAAAAATGGCCTCGATCATGGACAATTTCCTCATCGATTATCTGCCATTTTCTAACTGTACACAACCAATAACGTAATTCTTCAAGTGACCGCTGAGGCTGAAGCAAGAGATTCATACCATCAGGCAAATCACTATTAAGAATTTTCTGAATTTCAAGGCCACCCATCCCAGCGATAATTACTGTATCAGATTGATCAAGATCTATACCGGTGATCCCATCCCCAGTTTTTACAATAATACTCTGATCCAAACCATATTTATGAATGTTAGCAGCAGCCCGTTCAGCTGGACCTCTCCGCAGGTCAGATGCTATTGCCTGTTCACTGATATTATTTGCTACAAGCCAGATCGGCAAATAAGCATGATCCGTTCCAACATCGATCACTCGATGAGTACCGATTTGAACCATTTGAGCAATGGCCATGAGTCTCGCGCTCAGAACCGGTAAAGCCGGTTCTGAAAACACGATATCCGTTTTTTTGTAACTACCATTCGTCATTTTAATCAAGATAATCCTTAAGCTTCTTACTGCGGCTCGGATGACGCATTTTTCTAAGCGCCTTCGCTTCAATCTGTCTTATTCTCTCTCTGGTAACATTAAACTCTTTTCCAACTTCTTCAAGAGTTCTTGTGCGGCCATCATCCAGACCAAATCTCAATCTCAAGACTTTTTCTTCTCTTGGAGTTAATCCTTTTAGAACTTCAAGCAGTTGTTCTTTTAACAGGGTAAAAGCAGCCTGATCGGCAGGTGATGGCGCATCGTCATCAGGAATAAAATCGCCAAGGTGGCTATCTTCTTCCTCACCAATTGGTTTCTCAAGAGAAACTGGTTCTTGAGAAATTTTCATTATCTCACGCACCTTCTCAACAGTCATGCCCATTTCATTAGCTAATTCTTCTGCCTCAGGTTCACGACCGAGTTCCTGAATAAGCTGACGTTGAATACGAATAAGTTTGTTGATTGTCTCAACCATATGAACTGGTATACGAATAGTTCTGGCCTGATCGGCAATAGCTCTTGTAATAGCTTGTCTGATCCACCAGGTAGCATAAGTACTGAATTTATACCCCTTGGTGTAATCAAATTTATCAACAGCCTTAATCAGACCAAGATTACCCTCCTGGATCAAATCCAAAAATTGCATTCCTCTACCTACATATCTCTTGGCAATACTGACTACAAGACGCAAATTAGCTTCACAAAGAGAGTTCTTAGCATCTTCGTCCCCATCAAGCATCGCTTGAGCAAGTTCTTTTTCCTGATCAGCGGTAAGCAACGGTACTTTGCCGATTTCTTTTAAATACATACGAACAGGATCGTCAACTCCGATGCCATCAATTGAACCGACATCTATATCTGTATCCGATTCTTCTTCAGTAGAATTGTCAGCTATCACTTCGATACCAAGGCCTTCTAGTTTCTCCATAACCTTATCTGCCTGATCAATATCTATGTCTGAAGCCTCTATCAAATCCATAACGTCTTTTGATGAGATTTTATTCCCACCCTCTTTTGCTTTACGAACCAGTTCTCCAATAAGTCCCATACGCTGTTCTTTAATTGTTTCAGCTGGTGATACGGCTTTTACCTCGGCGGTTTTAGCCTTATCAGTATCTTTGGTTGATTTTTTGGCAGCTGCTTTTTTGGGTGTTGAGTTCTCGTTTGTTGTTTCACTTTTTTTAGTCATTTTGCATCCTCCGTAATTAAAATAATTATTTTGTCTGGCATATTTCCTTATAATCAGTGTTATTCAATGATTGATCAAATAATTGAACTAAACTTCTCTCTGAGTTCGGCATATTCCTGCGATATTCTAAGCAGTTTTTGACGAAGCTCATGTACTTTTGATTGTTCTTCACAATTAGTTAGCTCTTGTTCAAGTTTCTGCTTTAGAAGCTTGATTTGATTCATTCTTGAACGCATAAGCCATTGTCTTGCGGCAATAGCCGCCGGCTGATTATTAAGTAATTCATCGATCTGCATACTGCCTTTTGCCAGTATCTCTTTTAGCTCACGACCTCGGATTACTATATCTCCAGCCAGATCAAGCAGTCTTGAAGAATCAAGTTTACCTTCAGAAATCAGTGGAAGAGCTTCGATGAATAACTGTCTTATTGTACCTGAAGAAAAATCCGCAGGTGTAGGCTTCTCATTCATCTGCTGCCAACACTCAGGATATGATGCCAATAATACAAGCAGATAAATTTCTTCTCTTGTAATCTGGTCATTATTCTGTTCCTGACGTCTTGTCAATTCCTGTTGTTTTCGTTTTAATTGCTGACGTAACTGATCTCCTTTTTTATCACTGCCGGGAGCAGCTATACGTCTTTCTATTTCCTTGATAACACTCTCTTTGGATGTATGCAAAGTCTCTGCAAGTTTATCTGCATACAATTCACGGACAATAACATTTTCCTGTTCAGCAAGTATGTCACATGCTTGATCCTGATAGCCAATAATATCAAGCTTACCTTCCATTTCATTGGCCATTTTGGCACAGCGCAATCTGAAATCAAGAAGTGGCAGAGCTTTCTCCAGGAGAGCCTTAAATCTCTCTGGACCATTCTTCCTGATGTATTCATCAGGATCCTTGCCATCTGGAACAATAAGTACAGACACATTCATTCCTTTTCCTGCAAGTATATCAAGTCCTCGTAATGCTGCCTGTTGACCTGCAGAATCAGCGTCAAAACCGATAATAACATCTTCAGTGTATTTGCGAAGCAACACAGCCTGTTGATCTGTCAAAGCAGTTCCGAGTGCCGCTACGGCCTGATCTACTCCTGCCTGATGCATAGCGATAGCGTCAAGATAACCTTCAACTATAACAAGATTGCTTGAACGACTTGATTTTGCGAGGTTAAGCGCATAAAGATGTCTTCCCTTAGTATAAATGGGTGTTTCAGGGGAATTAATATATTTAGGTAAACTATCATCAAGTACACGTCCGCCAAAAGCAACAACTCGCCCCAACACATCAAATATTGGAAAAATCAGTCTTCCACGAAAAAGATCAATAAGATTTCCCCTCTGGGCTTTCTTAAACAGACCACTCATAAGAAGCTCATCCTGTGAGTATCCTTTTTTCTGAAGATGAATCAGAAGACCATCCCAATTATCGGGGGCATAGCCAAGGCCAAATTTCTTTGCTGTTGCAGCAGTTATTTCTCTGCGCCGCAAATAATTTTGAGCAGGCAATCCTGTTTGATCAGCCAATTGATGATAATACCAGCGGGCTGCTTCCAGAAGAATTTCATGAAGTTTCTTATTACGCTCGCTCTTCTGTTTCCAAGCCTCATCATCAGGTTCAGGTAATTCGATACCTGCACGATCTGCAAGAATTTGTAGTGCCTGCGGATAGGACACATGCTCTATTTCTTTGACAAAAGTTATTACATTGCCGCCCTTGTGACAACCAAAACAGTAGAATATCTGTTTAGACGGAGAAACGCTGAAAGATGGTGTGTCTTCCTGATGAAAAGGACACAACCCAAAATAGTTGGACGAACTCTTGCGATCAAGAGTTACATATTGTTCAACAACAGAAACCAACTCATTACGATTCTTGATCTCTTCGACTATATTTTCGGGAATCAATGGGCAGATAGCAAATACCTTCTTTCTTAAATAAGCTAAGCTATTTATAATTAAGTGCCTTGCAGTCGGATTATTTATCCGGATTATTCTCTGCAAGGCACAAACGTCCAAAATAACCTGCTCTATAAGTATTCGCTGTTTAAGAACAAATACCTTTATTTATTTTTTTTTCTGTACTAACTTGATCTGAAACTTGTTTACTCTTAAGCCAGAGCGCACATTCAAGCCTCTTTTTTTGCATAGAGCAGCCTATAGGATCTGAACCATTTATTTGACCACTAACATGATAGCTATTGGCTGCACATCCGCCGCTACAGAAAAATCTGGCCCAACATTTTTTGCATTCAGGCTTATCAGGTACCATTAATTGTCTAAATGGTTGTTGAACTTCGGCATCAAGTGTTATCGGTTCATCCATGACATTACCCATTTTAAATTGTTCTTCGCCAACAAATTGATGACAAGGATAAATATCACCTTCAGGTGTCACAGCACAGTATTCCATACCAACACCACATCCTTTTAGCCTTTTGTAAGCACATGGGCCTTTTGTAAGATCCATTACAAAATGGAAAAAGTTGAATCCGTTTCCTTGCTGCCTGCGCTCATAAATTAATTGAGCAAGACGTTCATATTCAGCCTCAATCATAGGAATGTCTTCTTCTCTAATTTCATAGCCGCTACCTGGAGGAGCTACTACAGGCTCTATAGACACCTGATCTCCAAGATCAGCCAAGTGAAGAACATCCTCCGCAAAATCAAGATTATGCCTCGTATATGTACCACGAAGATAATACTGTCTGTCTTCTCTGACATCAAGAAATTTTTTGATGTTCTTGACGATTTTATCATGAGTTCCGTGGCCACCGGCATCAGGACGCATATTATCGTTTACTTCTCGTCTGCCATCTATACTGAGAACACAATTGTTAAAATTCTCATCGATGAATTTAATTTTTTCATCATCAAGCAATGTAACGTTAGTCGTAATGGTAAGCCTGATAATTTTATCTGTCTCAGCCATTCTCTTCTTACAATACTCGGTAAGTGCTACAACTACCGGCCAATTCATAAGAGGTTCACCGCCAAAAAAATCAATGTCCAGATGTTTGCGGGGACCTGACGCTTCAATCAAATAATCAATTGCTTTACGACCAACTTCTTCACTTAACATACTTCTATGGCCTGTGCCAAAATCACCAGTGCCTGCGAAGCAGTATTTACAGCGCAAATTACAATCATGACATAAATGAAGACACATAGATTTAATTCTTGGCTGATCAGGATATAACTGTTCAACTGTAACTTCTCTAATCGGACAATATAATTCTTCACGATCAATCAATACGTCTATTTCTTCAGCTACTTCGAACACTTCCGTACCAAAAACGGACGCAAGTTTGTTCAGCGCGTCATGTCCCGGTCTTTTGCCGTTGCTTTCTGAATACAAATCAATAACTGCAGCGGCCATTTCATCAACTCTATGCAGCGCTCCGCTCTCTGAATCAAATACAAGTTTTTCACCAAGAATTTCAAATGAGTGAACCAATTCTATACCTCCATACACACAAAACAGTGAGAAGCCCTTGTGGCTTCTCACTATCCTTGTGTCAAATACATCTTAACTGTTTATGTAGTTTGTCGCGTAAAACGCAGCAGATTATTATTATCAGTTTTCGATTTTCTCACAGGGCTGATTAGCAACAGTGCAGCTTGTTTTACATGCAGACTGACATGATGTCTGACACTCACCACAGGCAACAGCGTTGGCGGATACTTTGATACATGCTTCATTAATTGTTTGAATGTGTTTCATTATTACTTCCCCCAAATCAAATTTAATCACTCTAAATGTTCTATAACTTAAACAATTATTCTGATACAGGCTTAACAACTGTATTAACAGCAGATTTTTTAAAAGTGACCAAGGTGTTCGCAACACTGGTGGAAATAGTAACTTCATCATCCTTGATGTTGACAACGCGACCGGCAACACCACCTATTGTCACAACGTTATCACCTACAACCATCGCGTTAATCTGCTCACGCAGCTTTTTTTCTTTCTTGCGCTGTGGACGAATCAGCAGGAAATACATCAAGCCGAACATTAACGCAAGTGGCAGAACAAGTCCGAGCAATCCTTCAATACCACCAGTAGTGGTACCTGCTGTAAGAAAAATATCAGCTAATTTCATCGATTGTGCCTCCTGAATTATCTGCTGCCGTCAAATCCAGGAAAAAGCCTGGCTCTTCATACGGACAGCTTTTGAACAAAACATATATTAACACTCAAGTACTATCTATTGCAACCTTCACTTCTTACCGGCATAACCATATTCAAAGAAAAACTCATCACGGAAATCAAGCAGGCGATCCTCGCTGATTGCTTTACGTACATCTTCCATCAGTTTCAGCAGAAAATGAATATTGTGCCAGGAAGTCAAGCGAAGCCCGAACATCTCTCCTGCCTTAATCAGATGTCTGATATAGGCGCGGCTGTAATTTCTGCAGACATAGCAATCACATTTCTCGTCTATTGGGGAGAAATCTCTGGCAAATTTTTTATCTCTTATGATCATGCGTCCTTGATGTGTCATAACTGTACCATTTCTACCAATTCTGGTTGGCAGAACACAATCAAACATATCAATGCCTCTGATAGAACCTTCTATAAGATAATCCGGGGAGCCTACACCCATAAGGTATCGCGGCTTATCAGAAGGAAGCAGCGGTACAGTCGCTTCAAGCATCTCATACATCAAATGTCCCGGTTCCCCAACACTAAGTCCACCGAGAGCATAGCCCGGAAGATCAAATTGCGTGATTTCCTTAGCGCTCTGTTGACGGAGATCCGCGTATGTCCCACCCTGTACGATACCGAAGAGTGCCTGCTTCTTGTCATTTTTATGTGCTTCTATACAACGTTCCAGCCAACGTGTTGTTCTTTCGAGAGAATGTTTGGCATATTTGTGTTCTGCCGGCCAGGGTGTGCACTCATCAAAAGCCATTATGATATCTGAACCAAGATCATTCTGCACACTAATAGATTTTTCGGGAGTCAGTATATGCTTAGATCCATCTATATGAGATCTGAAATGTACGCCTTCTTCATTAATTTTACGATTTTCACTCAGGCTGAATACCTGGAAACCACCACTATCAGTGAGAATGGCACGATCCCAGTTCATAAATTTATGAAGTCCGCCGGCTTCCCTGACTATATCGCTCCCAGGCCGCATCCAAAGATGATATGTATTGGATAAAATAATGCCCGCGCCCATAGATTTAACTTCATCAGGACTCATACCCTTTACCGTAGCTTGAGTACCAACCGGCATAAATGCAGGAGTATCAAAACTGCCATGAGGCGTATGTACTGTACCAAGTCTGGCGCCTGATTGCTTACAAACATGTTTAAGCTCATACCAAACCGGAAACTTCTTTGAATTAATCATGTTCAATCCTGCTTTCTATTGATTGATGCTTAAGGGGAAAAATCAACATAGCATCACCGAAGCTGAAAAATCTGTACTTATTTTCTATAGCTTGCTGATACGCTTTCATTATCCTCTCGTGGCCGCCAAGAGCACTGACCAGCATTAGCAAGGTAGACTCAGGTAAATGAAAATTGGTTATCAACGCATCTATAGCTTTGAATTTATATCCTGGATAAATAAAAATATTTGTCCAGCCGCTTTGGGGTTTGAGTTCACCTTCATTTTCCGTTGTGACAGCCTCCAATACCCTGCAGCTTGTTGTACCAACAGCAATTACACGTCCATTTTCACTTCTGCTCGCATTAATCATGTCAACTGCTTCACGGTTTAACTCATAATATTCCGAATGCATTTCATGATCAAGAATATTCTCGGCTTTTACCGGTCTGAAGGTGCCAAGACCTACATGCAGTGTCAGTTCAGCAATGCTGACGCCTATCGACTTGATTTCGTCCATGAGCTCCGGTGTGAAATGAAGTCCCGCTGTTGGTGCGGCGGCAGATCCATCCTGTCTGGCATATACAGTTTGATATCTTTCCTTGTCCGCAAGCTGTTCATGGATATAAGGCGGCAAGGGCATCATACCGGCCTCGTCAAGAATTTCTTCCCAGATTCCCTGATATGCGAATTTTACCAAACGATTACCGCCATTAACAATCTCAATTATTTCTGCTGACAGGCGCCCATCAATAAAATCTACATGATGCCCAGGCTGAAGTCGCCTCCCGGGACGCACAAGGCATTCCCATACATCACCTTCCACACGTTTCAAAAGCAAAATTTCACAAGCTATGTTACTGCCACGCTTACTTCCAAGCAGTCTTGCCGGTAGTACTCTGGTATTATTAATAACAAGACAATCACCTTTTTTCAGCCATTTAGATATATTGGCAAAAGTATCGTGATCTGGCTCTGATTTTTCTTCCGGCAAAACAAGCAGACGAGAATTGTCGCGTTTTTCAAGAGGATGCTGTGCTATCAGCTCCTCGGGTAAATCATAATAATAATCCTGTTTTCTAAGCATATTACTCCCATACTGAGATTTGCGCCATCAAGCGCTTAATTGACGATAAACCATTGATAATGATATGATTATTCCGATTATGTGTCAATCGGAGTATGATAAATACATATAATCAGCAGACGTAAACCAGGCCAACATGGCCGGATATAAAATTGGAGGAAATCACTATGAAAAACCCCGTATTCACTGGCTCAGCTGTTGCTATTGTCACGCCATTTACGGACAAAGGTATCAATTATGACAAGTTGTCAGAATTGTGTGAATTCCATATTAAAAACAAAACTGACGCCATCCTCGTAGCCGGTACAACCGGCGAAGCTTCAACCATGCCTGACGCCGAGCATCTAAGCTCAATCGAACATGTCGTCAAAACAGTCGCCGGCAGGCTCCCGGTTATAGCCGGTACGGGCAGTAACGACACTACACACGCTGTTGAATTGACCAAGAGAGCATGTGATCTTGGAGCAGACGCGATTTTAAGCGTAACACCTTACTACAACAAGTGTTCTCAGGAAGGCCTTTATCTTCATTTCAAAGCAATAGCTGAAGCCGTAGACAAGCCGATCATTCTCTACAATGTCCCATCAAGAACTGCTCTAAATATCGCGCCTCAGACCTATAAGCGTCTGAGCGAAATCCCAAATATCAATGCTGTCAAGGAATGTAATCTGGATCAAGTACCAGATATAGCGTATTTGTGTAAAGATAATCTTAACCTGTACACAGGGGAAGACCCAATGATTGTCCCCATGCTGTCGCTTGGAGGCAAAGGAGTCATTTCTGTAGCCGCAAACATTATGCCTGAGCAGATTCATAACATTGTTTCAAGTTGGATGGCCGGTCGTCAGGACGAAGCACGCAGCATACAAATCAAACTGCTTCCTTTGATCAGAGCGCTCTTCAGCGATGTTAATCCGATCCCGGTAAAAGCCGCTATGAACCTTATGGGAATGGGTGTCGGACCATGTCGTATGCCTCTGTCTGAGCCATCAGAAGACAGTCTTGAAAAAATACGCAGCGCTTTGAAGTTATTCAATCTAATTTAAACTAACAAATCAGGAGGTAAACTCAATGATATCTATATTTCTAAGCGGATGCCTTGGCAGAATGGGACAAGTTATCACTTCCTTGGCACACGACAGCGATGATTTACGTGTTGTAGCCGGAAGTGATTTAAATACAAATACTGATCCCGGTTATCCTGTGTATCAGGCAGCTTCAGAATGCAAAGAAGAATTTGATGTAATAATTGATTTTTCAAATCCCGCAGCCTTGCCGGAAATCTTCGCACTAATGAGAAAAAGCGGCAAGCCTGCAGTCATATGTACTACCGGTCTGTCAGACGATCTAAAATCTGAATTGAGTGACATCAGCAAGCAACAAGCGGTTTTTATTTCTGCCAATATGTCGCTGGGCATCAACATTCTAATTCATCTTGCTAAACAGGCGGCTCAAATTCTCTATCCAGATTTCGATCTGGAAATTGTTGAAGCACATCATAAGTTGAAAGTTGATGCGCCATCTGGAACTGCACTGATGATTGCTGATGAATTAAATAACACACTTGATAATCAGCTTGAATATGTTTATGACCGCAGCAGCAAACGAGAGAAGAGAGCGCAGCAAGAACTTGGTTTACACGCTATTCGTGGTGGCACAATCGTTGGTGAACACACAGTGATTTTTGCTGGTGGCGAAGAAACATTATCCATTCACCATAGCGCACAGTCACGTGATGTCTTCGCAAGAGGCGCCCTTGCGGCTGCCAAGTTTATGAACGGGAAAGAAGCTGGCATGTACAGCATGAAAGACTTGATCGGTACAATTAATTCCTGAACAAAGAATTCTATTAACACACATCGGGTAGGATCCCGGTCATTAATTGACCGGGAGACCTCCCACACCACCGTACGTACCGTTCGGTATACGGCGGTTCCAAAGTTTACAGTTCACGAATTAGAATAGATTTCCATTAAACTAAGATA
>JAQVJP010000160.1 GCA_028695145.1 Eubacteriales bacterium | reverse complement strand
GGAGGTTTTTATGCCACAGGCAATTTATGTTAAATCAAACAGTCACAATCCCTGGCACAATCTCGCGCTCGAAGATTATTTAATGCGTAATATGCCCGATAAAAACGCCGCAGTTCTCTATCTTTGGCAAAACCAGAATACTGTTGTCATCGGCAGAAATCAGAATGCCTGGGCTGAATGTAAAACAGCGCTTCTGGAAGAGGAAGGCGGCAGACTCGCACGCAGGACAACCGGAGGCGGCGCTGTTTTTCATGATCTTGGCAATCTCAATTTTTCAATCATTCTACCTGAAAACAAGTTCAATCTTGACGATACTTTTGACATTGTACTCAAAGCGGTACAGGCCGCCGGTATAAACGCTGAACGATCAGGTCGTAACGATATCCTGACAGAAGGAGCGAAATTTTCCGGCAACGCGTTTCGCACAGCATATGGCTTCGGACTTCATCACGGTACATTGCTTGTTAATTCAGAGTATGAGCGGGTTGGTCGCTACCTGACCGTATCCAATGCCAAACTCGCTTCAAAAGGTGTGCAGTCAGTGCGTTCACGTATAATCAACCTGTGTACTGTCAAACCTGATATCACCATAGCGGCTCTCGAAGAAAAAATGAAGCAGGCTTTTGCCGATTATATTGAAAACAATTCCGCAGAAGACGAGACTTGGGAATTCTCGGAAATAAGCGATCTGAATTTTGCCGATGACGAAGGCTATCAGGCACTTGAAGATCATTTTTCTTCCTGGGACTGGCGTTATGGTGAGAGTATCAAGTTTGATACCGAGATTGAAACACGCTTCGATTGGGGAATCGTGCGTATTGGTCTTAATGTCAAAAACGGAGCAGTGACTGATGCTCGCTTCTACTCGGACGCTCTTGACAGCGATCTGATAGCGGCAATGCCAGATCTACTCACAGGAATCCGTTTCCACTCTCGTGATCTGGCTGACGCAATGAGAGACAGTAAACTTCAAAGTGGCGGCTTCGTTACAGCACGCAGCAAGATGCTTGACGATATCGCTGATTGGCTTGTCGAACAAGGCTGGTAAATACAAAACAGCAATAATCATATAATGAATCAGAGACAAATCCTACTTTCCCTGCACATTTCAACAATTCACGCTTTAACTGTTGTCACAAACGCATAATCATGTTATTCTCAGAATATATTTTGACTATCAAATAATTTGTTTGACAAATTATTTGTCGGAGGTAATTATTATGCAGACAGTCACAGGTAAAACATATTATAAAGAACCAGCTTTTTCTACAATTAGAGACCTGATCAAGTATTATGTAAATCAATATCAGGACATGCCGGCATATCGATATCACGTCACACCGCAAGGAGCGGAAGTTGTACATACCTACATTGAGTTTGACGCGGATATCGACGCGATGGGCACAGCACTACATAATCTTGGATTAAGAGACACGCATATTGTTGTTGTAGGGGATAATAGTTATCGCTGGGCTGTGGCGCATAACGCGATAATCAATGGCACCGGTGTCTCGGTACCCATAGACCGTCAGCTGCCGCAGCAGGAAGTGATTAATCTGGCGGCCAGAGGCAAGGCGCGCGCCTTCATTTACGGAGCCCGTCATCATGAGATAGCGAAGGCGGCGGCTCTTGAGAACAAAGAAATCCAGTATTTCATTAGCATGACCGATAATATTATTGAACCGGAGCTAAAACAGCAGGATCCAAGATTTATTTCCATGAGCGATCTTCTAAACCAAGGAAAAAGCCTGTTGTCTGATGGCAATCGTGACTTTCTTGACAACGCGATTGATCCCAGCGCGATGTGTTCTTTGCTTTTTACTTCCGGGACAACAGCTATGTCAAAAGGAGTTATGCTCAGTCACGAAAACATCGCGGCAAATGTTCACAGCGCTATGTCCACCATACATGTCGAACAAGGACAGAACGCTTTGTCTGTATTGCCTTTGCATCATACTTTTGAAAATACAGTTGGCATGTATATGATGCTTGCGTTCGGTGTCTGTATTTGTTTTACAGATGGACTAAGATATTTCAGCGATAATCTCAAAGAATGGAAAATAAATATCCTGCTGGCAGTACCACTTCTATTTGAGAATGTCTACAAGCAGATACAGAAAACCCTTATAAAAACCGGCAAACTTACGCTCGTTAACCGCATGCGCAAAATTTCCAATATCTTGCGTAAGATTGGTATTGATAAACGGCGCAAAATTTTTCATCAGATCATTGATGGTGTTGGCGGCGGATTGAATCTCTGTGTCAGCGGAGCCGCAGCCATTGATAAAGAGATAGTTGCCTTCTTCAACGATATCGGCATCGAATTCCTGGCAGGCTATGGACTTACTGAAACATCACCTGTTATCTCAGTCTGCAATCAGTTTGTCAATGTATATGGCAGCGTAGGAAATCCTCTGGCTGGTATCGAAGCCGCTATTGACACAGATGAGTCTGCGGCAGGTTCAATTGGTGAAATACTGACCCGCAGCAAATGCGTTATGCTTGGTTATTATGAAAATGATGAAGCAACCAGAGAAGTTATGACAGATGATGGCTGGCTGAAAACCGGCGATATCGGCTATCTCGATAAAAAAGGCTGCATTCATATAACAGGGCGCAAAAAGTCTATGATAGTTCTGACAAATGGGAAAAAAGCGTTCCCTGAAGAAATTGAATATCTGATAAATAAGACGGCAGGAATCAAGGACTCTCTGGCTTGGGGTGATGAATCAAGTCGTGATGGAGTCGACATCTGTGTTCGTCTCACGGTCGAAAAAGAAATGCTGCCAGAAGGTATCGATCATAACGATGACAGCATTGGTCGTTACCTCGCTGACAGTCTAAAAGCAATTAATCAGGAAATGCCGCCTTACAAGGCAATCAAGTATTTCTTCTGGAATGAACAGGATATGATCAAAACGACAACGCTGAAAATCAAGCGTCCTCAGGAGACAGCACGAGTCGCTGAAGAACTTAGCACACGCGGTTTCAATATGAAGCAGGCCAACGGTAAGAGAATAGACTTCAAACCTTTTGATGCCTGATCTTTTGTCTGCCTGATTACTCACTAAGCATCTATGTAATCGAACTTGCTTAACTATCAAACAGAGAAGCAAGTTCGATTTTCTTATACCACTTGGGCACCATCACCGTGAAGCGGCCAAACATACGATCAATCGCTCTGATCCTTCTCAGGAGCGGTTGTGCTTCAGTATTGCCCGACTGTAGTTGACAGACCAGCTCTTCCAACAGCTGAAGCATACTATATATTACGCAACAGACAAAAAACTCCTCCGGTGGATCGAAGTCAAAATAGGAATCAACAAGCAGCACTGCCAGATCCTCAGATGAAGTATGAATATCAGTAAACAGACGGTTCAGACTGTACCAGCTGTCGCCCCTCACCCATTCAGTAATTAGAGGTACTCTGACTGTACCGTCTGTTTGGTAATACCAGGAACCAGGGCAGAAACTCTTATAACAAACAGCAAGCGATCTTCCTGATAACAGATGTTTATTTGTTTGATAGTATTGCTCAAAATGCGAAAAGGCAGCAATGTCACGATTATAATATTTCAAATGAGATCTGACTATTTTGTAACGTTTATCAATATGTTTAAACCATTTATCTTCGTCACTGTCGGAAAACCTGACCAGCCCTTCACGAGGCACAATTTTTTCAACAGCCTTCAAATGAGCGGCAGCTGCCGCTGCGGGTCTGATTTTGTCATGAAAAGATAGATTATGAACAATCTCATTGAAGCAACGGTCATGCTGCCAGCACATCAAGAAGTAAACTACCTGTGACTTGCCGCATACACCGTACCTTAGCTCATATCCGTCGTCACTGACTATTGAATCATCATTTTTTAGTTGTCTATTTATCTGTTTCTGAAAATGAAAACAAGAACAATAATAATCGTAACTATGCTCGGCCATTATTCTCAGAGCAAGTTCCGAACCACCATCTTCCCGGATATAAAATAGAAGATCATGCTTACTTCTGCGTCGAATCAGTCGCATCTCTCGCCAATGAGCAAATCCAGGTATATCCTCAAAACATACAGAAATCTGCTCACTGATAACAAGCTTAGCGACCGGCCGATGGAGTACTTCAAGCTGCTTCATGACAACACCTCGTCAAACCGGACATAATCCGGCACCCTGATGCAAGGACAAGCAGCAAGGAATCATCATGGAAGGATTACTTACATGCTAGTCTCAAACCAAACCAAACAGGTTGAACATAAATTTAGTTTTCCCGATAAGCATGTAAACATATTAAACATAATCAACACATGTGTATATCTATAAATTGGCATCTTCACAGCC
>JAQVJP010000046.1 GCA_028695145.1 Eubacteriales bacterium | reverse complement strand
AGAGTTTGATTTGATGGTATTAGTGAGGGAAAAACTATGAAACTGATTCGAATTCATGAAAAAGATAATGTCGCTGTTGCGCTGGCAGATATTAGTAATGGCGAAGTGGTAAATTGCGGCGACTGTGAAATAACTGCCGTTAAAGCAATTGCCCGCGGACATAAAATTGCGCTCAACAAGATTGCCTCTGGCGAAAACATTATTAAATATGGTTTTCCGATAGGCGTGGCAACAGAAGAGATAGAAGCCGGCAGCCACGTTCATGTTCATAATATGAAAACCAGTTTGTCAGAGCAGGCAAGTTATAGTTACAACCCTGATTTTTTGCCGCTGCAGGTGCATGATGCCGCAACTTTTCAAGGATATTTGAGAGCTGACGGACGTGCTGCTGTACGTAATGAGCTGTGGATCATCCCAACTGTCGGCTGTGTTAACTCAGTCGCGCAGAAACTGGCCGCAGACAATCAGCATCTTGTTTCTGGCAGTATTGATGGATTATATGCCTTTCCCCATCCATATGGTTGCAGCCAGATGGGTGATGATCATGAGCAGACCAAGAAACTGTTGGCGGCGCTGGCCGATCATCCAAATGCCGGTGGGGTTCTTATCCTTGGACTTGGCTGTGAGAACAATACCATGGATCAGTTCAAAGAAGCTCTTGGTACCTGGGATCCTGAGCGCGTAAAATTTCTTGTAAGCCAGGAGAGCGCGGATGAATTCGCTGAGTCATCACAGCTGCTGGCTCAGCTTGCGCGATATGCTGCGGGTTATCAACGCCAGACTATATCGGCTGACAAACTGATCATCGGTATGAAGTGCGGTGGCTCTGATGGACTGTCAGGGATAACCGCTAATCCGACAGTCGGACGTTTCTCTGATCTGCTGATTGCGCAGGGAGGTACAACAATTCTGACTGAAGTACCGGAAATGTTTGGCGCTGAGGGTATGTTGATGAATCGCTGTGTTTCAGAAGCTGTTTATAACAAGACTGTAAACATGGTCGAAGGATTCAAAAAATATTTTATAAGCCACGGGCAGGTGGTATATGAGAATCCTTCGCCCGGAAACAAAGACGGGGGTATTTCGACGCTCGAGGACAAGAGCTGTGGCTGTGTACAGAAGGGGGGGACGGCTCCAATAGTTGATGTAGTTGACTATGGCGCCAGAGTTGCAAAATTAGGGCTTAATTTGTTATCAGGTCCAGGTAATGACCTAGTGTCGGCAACAGCCTTGACTGCTGCAGGAGCTCATATTGTGCTCTTTACCACAGGTCGTGGCACACCGTTTGGTGCGCCTGCTCCGACCGTTAAAATCAGCTCAAATACTGCTCTGTACGAGCACAAACCAAATTGGATAGATTTCAATGCCGGAACAGTAGCTGAAGGTGAAAGTCTTGATGATGCCGGACAGAGATTACTTGATTATGTACTCAAGGTGGCTTCAGGGGAACAGGTTTTGAATGAGAAAAACGGCTATAGAGAAATCGCGATATTTAAGGATGGGGTAACGCTTTAAATCGTAGCCCAAACTTGAAGCGATATTTGGCATAATAAAAAAGCCGCCAGTTTAATTTGACTGGTGGCTTTTTTCTGGTGATCCCGAGAGGATTCGAACCTCCGACCTGCGGTTTAGGAAACCGACGCTCTATCCTGCTGAGCTACGGGACCGTCTGCCAACATATTTTATGTTAAAGGTTTCTGGCTGTCAATAAAAGGCTCCGGATTGGTTTGCTCCGGAGCCTTCTACCTATATTATGCATACTCTGCTGAATAATCAATCGAAGTAATAACCGGTCATTCGGCGTATTTCCTGATTTCTAAGCTGTGTTAATGTGTAGTCTACCTTATACTCATGTGTAGAAGCCATTTCCACAACAAAATCACCCTCATGAACATGTGCAGGTAACTCGTTTCTTGGGATGCTTACGATGCTGTAATCATTCTTCTGAATAATAGCCTGGTCTCCTTGAAATCTGATAATAAACCCTATACAACTACTCATTGCTGCACCTCCCATGTATAATTGAATAGTGCTTTAACTATAATTAGATTGTATCATGTCATGACTGGGAATGACAATTGTCATGTGGCATGTTTTACAAAAAAATAAGGTTAAGTTTGTTTCGTTTGTTAACGATTATCAGCATTTTGTTTCGATTGTTTTCACTATCAACAAAGTTGTCATTGCCATGTATAATAGACTTGATATTTTCAATGATTACTTGTCGCATAGTGGCAAGAGATATTTGCAGGAGAGTTTGTTTGAATAGAAGGAATACTGATATATGGTATAAACAGCTTAAATGGGGAGACTTGTTGATATATCTGATAGTAGTTGCTGTAAGTGTAGCCATGCTGGTGGCTGCTCCGGGAATGCTGACAGATGCGTCAGTTGCGAACAAGCCTCTTGAAGCGCAGATAATAGTCGATAATAAGGTTATTCATACAATTCCTGAGTCAGAGCTTATCGTTGGAGGTTCTTGGGACTTCGAAGCTCATGGTTACCATTATCATATTTCTTATGAAGATGGAAAGGTGAGATTCGAAGAGGCTGACTGTCCTGATCAGGTATGTGTAAGAACCGGCTGGTTGAGTAGTGACGGTCAGATCTCTGCCTGTGTACCAGGACATGTTCTTCTTAAAATTGAAGGTCGTCTCGGTGGAACTGACGCGGATTCCAGTGCGACGTATGATGAACCGGATGTGGTGATACAATGAATATTCGAAACAATACAAGACGGTTGGCTTATGATGCTGTTCTGTTAGCGTTGGCTCTTATTTTGGCGATAGTTGAACGTTGGATTCCGCTTGGAGCTATCATCGCGGTACCCGGTGTCAAACTTGGCTTGGCTAATATCGTTACACTGTTCGCGCTGCTCAGACTCAAGCCTGCAGATGCTTTGATCATTTTAATTTTACGTTGTTTGATTGTAGGATCAATTACCGGACCTGTATCTCTGATGTTTTCGCTTATCGGTGGCTTGGCTGCTTTTGCCGTGATGTGGCTTCTTGTCATCTGGCATGGTCGCTGGTTTTCGCTTCTGGGGATTAGTGTTGCCGGAGCTGCTGCTCACAATATCGGACAGATGTCTGTGGCTGTATTTCTGCTTGGAGAACCGTTGCTGATCTGGACATATCTGCCGTTGCTGATGCTTGCTGGAACAGTTAGCGGGACACTTACAGCGGTAGCGGCTTTTCCCGTTATCAGCAGATTCCAGCGGCTTAACTTAAATCAAGGTTAGCGCAGATTTAGTGTGGTATACTGGAGTGGATTATAAGGTAGTTTCCTGGAGGGAAAATTAATGCATTTATCTGAATGGATTATATTCGGCGTTTTGATCACAGTTTACTTGCTGTTGGCCGTTCTTAATCCTTTTCTTTTACGTCTGAATATTTTTATCAGGCAGTATATTCTTTTGACAAGACCGATCAAGCTACGGCCGCTTATGGTTATTACGCATAGGTATAATGATGTTTTATCATTATCACTTCAGCTGATTGCGCTGGCTCTGATTATGGGGTTTCATTGGCATGATTGGCGAAGATCTATGATATTAACTTCGGCCATGTTTATTCAAACTACAGCGGTGACTGCTACTAAGCAGCTGGCTGCCGCTGCCAGACCTCCGCAGGATATCGCTCATGTCAAAATGCGTTCTGGTTCTTATCCAAGCGGGCATAGCGCGGCAAGCCTGACTTTTGCTCTGCTTGTGCCTACTGTGCTTGCACCTTATTTGTCAACTGCTGTTATTGTACCGATAACAATATACTTGCTATCTGTTGCGTTTATTACAGCATACGGACGTTTGTTTCTTGATGTTCATTGGATAAGTGACATTGTTGGTGCTTGGTTGATTTCACCGGCTACCTGGCTGATAGCCAGAGGATTTTTGAGAGTTTGAGGGTATAATATGAGTTTTAATCTTATTGCTACAACGCTGTTTGGTATTGAATCGGTGACAGCGTCCGAGATGCAGGAGTTGGGCTATAGCCGTGATCAGATAAAAGTAAGTGATGGACAGGTGCTCCTGAATCTTAGTACTTATGATGAAATGCGTGAGGCAGTCGCACGATTAAATATCTGGCTGCGTACAGCAGAACGAGTACTGGTCGAGCTTGGCAGCTTCCCTGCAAGAGATTTTGACGAGCTGTTTGAGACGTCAAAAAAACTGCCATGGGAAAAGTGGATTGAGCAGGGTAGTGCTTTTCATGTAAATGGCTACTCGCGTAAATCTGCTCTGTTCGGTATTCCTGCCTGTCAACGTACTATTAAGAAGGCCATCGTTCAGCGTCTGTCATCACATTATAAACTTCCTGCAGGTGCAAGGCTGCCGGAAGATGACAATGTTGGTTTGCTGAAAATTCAGTTTGGTATAGTATCGGATACTGTAACAGTAATGGCCGACACAACTGGTGATGGCCTTCATAAGCGTGGATACAGGCCGCTGCGACATGAAGCTCCGATTCGGGAAACCCTGGCTGCAGCGATGCTTTACTTGTCGCGTTTTGGTCTGGCTGGTGAGCAGGAAGCTATGTATGATCCGTTTTGTGGTTCTGGTACCATTCCCATAGAAGGCGCACTGATCGCTTCTAACACCGCACCTGGTCTTAAACGTCGTTTTTCTGCCGAAAACTGGTTCTATATTGGTGCGGAGATTTTTGATCAGGAACGGCAGGCTGCAGAACAGAAGGCAGTACGATCATTGCCGGCAAAAATCAAGATTTTTGGCTCGGATATTGATAACAAGGCTGTTGAGCTTGCCAGAGAGAACGCTGTCAGAGCTGGAGTTGGTGGTTGGATTGAGTTTAGACAGCTGGATGCTGTGAGTGTTACACGCGAAAAACTTGGTGAGTGGACTGGTGCACCCTGGCATCTTGTAGTGGGTAATCCGCCTTATGGTGAACGATTAATGGACGCGCAGGAAGCGGAGCGATTATATCGTGGTGTTGCCTCTTGGGCTCTCGATACAAATGGCAATGCTGCTCCCGGTGTCAGATTATCACTAATCACACCTGAAACTAAATTTGAAGAGATGGCCGGTGGTCGTGCTGATAAGCGGCGCAAGCTGTACAACGGTATGATCCAGTGCACCATGTATCATTATTTCCGTCAAAGCCGCAAGTAACAGTTTCATAGTCTGACTTGCGTGAATAATATCAGGAGGACTCATTTATGAAAGGAATACTGCTGGCAGCAGGATATGCGACAAGACTCTACCCATTGACAAAAGACAGGCCGAAGGCACTTCTGCCTGTGGCCGGGCGACCCATACTTGATTATATTGTTGATGAAATGAACACTATTCCGGATATGGATCAGATAATCGTTATCAGTAATCATCGCTTCTTCGATCAAATGGAAGAATGGTCTGTGCTCAGGAATGAGCAACAGCCCTCAGATAAACCTATTTTGGTTATAGATGATTTGACAGTTTCGGATGAGGATAAACTTGGTGCTATCGGCGACATTAGTTATTGTCTCAATAAGTTGCAGATCGACGATGATGTTATGATCATAGCTGGTGATAATTTATTTACATACAAGCTGCGTGATGCCTGGCAGAAGTTCCGTGAGCGTGCCAGCGATATGATTCTCATTCAAACTCTGCCTGAGCAAGAAGAAGCAAGCCGTTTTGCAATAGTCTCAGTTGATGATGAAGGCTATGTTGTTGATATGGTGGAGAAACCTGAAATGCCAAAATCAAGATTAGCAGCTTATGCCACCTATTTTTATCTCCGTGAAACATTGCCATTGTTTGAAGAGTATCTTGCCGGCGGCAACAAGCCGGATGCTCCCGGAAATTTCCCGGCCTGGCTGCATAAGCGTAAGCGTGTCTATGCTTATGAGTTCTCCGGCATGTGTATTGATATTGGCACACCAGAGTCTTATGCAGACGTAATGACAACATTTCCAAGTGTACGTGAGTGACGGACAAAGTTAGAGGAATTAATGAAGGGAAAAGTTGTTGATTATTGCAATATAAGGCTTTTGCCGGTGATTGCTTAGCTGATAATGTTTTGTAACATGATGTTATCGGGATGCGAAATGTAATGATTGCAGACGTTTCACGAGTCAAAATCCTGTAAATCATTGTCCTTAAGTTATCCACAGAGTTATCCACATTATCCACATTTGCCGGCGTAGTATCCACGTGGAAATGTGGGAAAATAGAAAACAAAGGAGCGCTTATGAATACTTATGAAGCTGCCGCGGCGGCACAGAGAGCCGCCAGAGTTATGGCCGGAATGTCATCAGAGACTAAGAATAAGGCTCTGAGAATAATTGCCGATATGCTCAAAAATAATTCCGAGCTGATTATTTCGGCTAATCAGTCAGATTTGGAGCGAAGTCAATCTGAGAAACTGGCGGCTCCACTGATGAAAAGATTGAAATTTGATCAGCATAAACTTGAAGAAGTTACTGACGGTTTAAACAGTCTTATTGGACTTGATGATCCGGCAGGCAAAACGTTGCTTATGCATGAGCTTGATGACGGACTTGATTTGTATAGAGTCAGTTGCCCTATAGGTGTTATAGGCGTTATTTTTGAATCAAGGCCGGATGCTCTCGTGCAGATAGCCGGTCTATGTTTGAAAAGTGGTAACGCTCTGCTGCTGAAGGGTGGTTCAGAGGCCAGAAAAACTAATCGTGTTCTGGCAGATTTGATTATCAGGGCTGGTGAAGAGGCCGGGCTGCCTGCAGGCTGGGTCTGGCTGATGGAAACTCGTGAAGATGTTAATGCCATGTTGGCTCTCGATCAGTTCGTTGATTTACTGATCCCGCGCGGCTCAAATGAGTTTGTCCGCTACATAATGGATCATTCACGTATCCCGGTATTAGGTCATGCGGATGGTGTCTGTCATATGTTCATCGATGAGACGGCAGATTCGGATATGGCTATTAAGCTTGCTGTTGATAGTAAAACCCAGTATACAGCAGTCTGCAATGCGCTTGAGACTTTGCTTGTTCACTCTTCGCAGTCCGGGACACTGCTGCCACTTCTGGCAGAGAATCTGAGGCAATCAGATGTTGAGATCTTCGGCTGTGAGAAAACTTGTGAACTGCTTGGCTGTCAGCCTGTTTCAGACTGGCATACAGAATATCTCGATCTAAAAATTTCTCTTAGAATAGTTGATAATATTGAGCAAGCTATTGAGCATATAAATACTTATGGATCCGGTCATACTGAAGCTATAGTGACCTCTGATAGTGAGGCCGCGAAGCGTTTTATGCTACTGGTCGATGCCGGTAACGTGTTTTGGAATTGCTCAACCAGATTCAGTGACGGCTTTCGTTACGGATTTGGTGCAGAGGTTGGCGTCAGTACAAGTAAACTTCATGCTCGTGGACCTGTTGGTCTTGATGGGCTTATGACTTATAAATACAAACTTATCGGTCGGGGACAGACTGTTGGTGAGTATGCCAATGGCAGCCTCAGCTTCAAGCACAAGGTTCATGACAGGAACTGTCCTTTATGAAGCTTGCCCGCTATCGAGGCACATGATACAATTCTTATCAGAAAATTCAGGAGGTAATTACAGTGAAAATTGCGCTGGGAAGTGATCATGCCGGCTATCAGCTGAAAAGGCATGTAGTTGATCATTTGAAGAAAAACGGTCATGAGTGTGAGGATTATGGTGCTCCCAATGGAGTGGACGCGGCCAGTTATGTGCCTTATGGTCAGGCTGTAGCGCAGGCTGTATTATCTGGTGCCTGTGATTTCGGTATTGTTATTTGTGGAACCGGTCTTGGGATTTCCATTACTACCAATAAGTACAAAGGTATTCGCGCGGCTCTATGTACAAATGAGTATATGGCCCGTATGTCCAGACAACATAATGATGCCAATGTTCTGGCGATGGGCGCGAGGGTTGTTGGATCAGCCTTGGCTTTTTCCATTGTCGATGCCTTCTTGAGCGAACCGTTTGAGAGTGGTGGCAGACATCAAGTACGTGTCGATGAGATCAAAGCTACAGAAGAGATAAATTTTAAATAATTCACTATGCCCACTGCGGCAGCACAAACTAAGGAGGCCATTACAGATGGAAAATGTATTCGTATTTGATCACCCGCTTATTCAGCACAAGATCTCGCTCATGCGAGATAAGAGAACCACTACCAAGGAGTTTCGTGAGCTGGTGAATGAAGTTGCCATGCTGATGGCTTACGAGGTAACACGTGATATGCCTCTCAAAGAAGTTGAGATAGAGACTCCTGTAGCTATTGCCCGGACGCGTGTGCTCGCCGGTAAGAAGTTGGCACTTGTGCCGATTTTGCGAGCCGGTCTTGGTATGGTCGATGGTATGCTAAGTCTCATACCTATGGCAAAAGTAGGCCATATCGGTTTGTATCGTGACCCTAAGACCCTCGAGCCTGTTGAGTACTACTGTAAGCTTCCTGATGATATTGAAGAGAGAGAAATAGTTGTCCTTGATCCGATGCTGGCAACTGGCGGTTCTGCTTCAGCTGCTATCAGTTTTCTTAAGAAAAAAGGTATCAACAGCATCAAGTTTATGTGTTTGATCGCTGCCCCGGAGGGTATTGAAAGATTACATAATGATCATCCGGATGTGCCGATTTTTTGTGCGGCACAAGATGATAGACTTAACGACCATGCTTATATTGTTCCTGGTCTTGGTGATGCCGGTGACAGACTGTTTGGTACCAAGTAAGCTAATTCTTGATTGACAAATCTTTTTGATAATTAGGTATTTATTAACAGGACTCCGCGAGATGTTCTACGGGCAATTCGCGGAGTCATATAATTATCCATATAGCTTGTTTCATTGTGTTTGTTAAAACAGTCCAATATCTCATCCCCGTCTGATAAAATGCCTTGGCATTAGACCGAAGATTGATAATATGACATTCATCAACTTGTAATTTGTGTTTAACGGGAGTATCATCATTAATTAGTGATAAAGAAGTCCGGAAGCTAAGCTCTTCAGGGACTTCATCCATTTAGTGGGCATATCCGACCACTGCCGTTATTGCTCGACAGTTCTCGTGATGAATATCTGGATAAGGCAGGTGTTTCTGGCTGCATACCGCAGCTGATTAAATATGTTTTATGTAATGAGTTATTTAAGTGAATTCTGGCATGCTTTTGTAGAGAAGCTTATTGAAGAGATAAAAGTCGGCGATATCGGCGCGGAAATCAGCCATGCGATTGAACCGAAAATATTGTATCGTGCTACTATAGGCGGTTCAAATTGGCTAATATCTGATGCGGTTGTAGCTACATGGGGCGTTATGCTGTTTATTTTCTTCCTTGTCTGGTATATGACCAGAAAGATGGAAAAGGTTCCTACCTCGAAGCGCCAGCAGATTAGTGAGTCTATTGTTAATATTTTGATGAAGCTATGTCAGAGTTCAGGCATGACCTATGATCAGGCTGAGAAGGTTGTTCCCTACGTTGGCAGCATAGCGATATTTATTTCGCTAACTAATCTGGTTACGCTTCTAAAAATACCAGCTCCTTCCAAGAATCCCGCTTTTCCCATTACGCTTGCGCTGATTAATATTGTTTATGTTATTTATATGTCGATCAGACTTGCCGGAATCAAAGGCTTCTGGGCTTCATTAATTTATCCCAAGGCGGCGCTGCTTCCGTTTAAGATTCTTGACTATTTAATTAAACCGGTTTCATTGTCGCTTCGTTTGTTCGGTAATGTTTTCGGTGCATATATTCTCATGGAGTTTATCTATATCATTATTCCGGTTATTATCCCCGGGATTATAGGACTATGGTTCGATTTGGCTGACGGTATTCTGCAGGGCGTGATTTTCACTTATCTGTCAGTAACCTATATAGGTGAGGTGCTTGAGGGCGCTCACATGGCTCACGAAGCAGCACATTCATAAGGAGGAATAAAATAATGGAACAGGGTCTCATCGCTTTAGGCGCGGCAATAGCAATTGCAATAGCCGCTGGAGCAGCAGCTATTGGTATCGGTATGGCAGCAGGCAAGGCATTTGAAGCATCTGCCAGACAGCCTGAGGTTGCCGGTAAAATACAGGCACTTCTGATGACCGCGATTGTCTTCATCGAAGCAACAGCTATTTATGCTCTCGTTGTCAGTCTTCTTCTTATATTCGCGTTTTAAGGACAGCTACCATAAGGCTGTTAAGAAAGAAGGAAAGGTGCCTATATGTTTACCCCGGAAGCAATGGCAAGCTATGCTGTAGCTGCAATATTAACATTGATAAATCTGACTGTATCATATCTTGTGCTCAAGAGATTTCTCTTCAAGCCGATTCTTAAGCTTCTGCGTCAGCGCAAGGAAGCTGTTGAGCAGGATCTGAGCCAGGCTGAAGTACGTATGCGCGAAGCGCAGGATAAATTGGCAAACGCTGAACTCAGACTCGATAAGTCTTCGCAGGAAGCCGCGGATATAATACAAACTGCCCGCGGCCAGGCTGAAGTTCAGCGCGAAGCGATTTTGTCAGACGCGAAAAGAGAAGCCGCAGGAATGATGGCTCGTGCTGATGGTGAAATCGATAGAATGAGAGTTTCCATGCTCAATGAAATCAGAGACGAGGTCGCTGATCTCTCCGTTGCTATAGCGTCTAAGGTTATCGGCAAAGTTATGGATGAGAAACATCAACGGCAGCTTGTTGACCAATTCCTGGATGAAGAAATGGCTGGCAGGCAGTCTGTCCAGGACGGAGGTGAGTCCTGATGTCGGATACAGGTTTCAAAGTGATCAGAATTGTCTCGGCAATTGATATGGATTCCCAAAAAGGTGAGTCTATAGCCGCGAGATTCGCTGAGCATTTTGGTATAACTGAGTACAGTGTTCGTCTTGAAAAAGATGTGACATTGATTGGCGGTATGATTATATATGCCGGTGGTTTTCGTTATGATTACAGTATCAAGGGGCAGCTGGCCCGCATATCAAATAATTTAAAGAACCAAAAGTCAATTGGCGCAGACGGAGAGACGGATGTTCAGGACGCTAATGATCTTATCAAGGACAATCTCGCTCAGGCCTTGAATTTGTTTGATGAGATGCCGATAGCTCCGGATGGACAGGATTTGTTCTGGAACAGTGAATCTCTTTCTACGCAGGATGATAATATTTCCGGTAATCGCATTGTCGATAATTTGCGTGAAAATCTTGAGATGATGGGCAGCAGTTCTACTGTTGATGAAATCGGCCAGGTTTTAAGTGTTAGTGACAATGTGGCTTATGTTAGTGGGATGCAGAATTGTCGAAGCAGTGAGCTTATTATGTTCTCGCGTGATAGTTATGGTATCGCTATGAATCTTGAAGAAGATAGAATCGGTGTCATAATTTTGCAGGATGATGATAGTATACGTGAAGGTTCGATCTGCAAACGAACAGGTACAACCGCAAGCGTTCCTGTAGGCAAAGCCATGCTGGGCCGCGTTGTCGATCCGCTTGGTAAACCTCTTGATGGACTTGGACATATTCCTACAGATAAGAAGCGTCCAATTGAGTTCGAAGCGGCTTCAATTATTGATCGTCAGCCGGTTAATCAATCACTGCATACCGGTATCACGGCTATAGACTCTATGACGCCTATTGGCCGAGGTCAACGTGAGTTGATAATTGGTGATCGTCAGACAGGTAAAACAACTATAGCTATTGATACAATACTCAACCAAAAGGGTAAGAATGTTTATTGTATATATGTAGCTATCGGTCAGAATCTGTCTACAGTTGCTAATATAGTTAACAATCTGCAGCAGCATGGTGCTATGGACTATACTACTGTGGTTATCGCAAGTGCTTCAACTTCAGCAGCAATGCAGTATATGGCTCCTTTTTCCGGTTGTGCTATGGCTGAAGGCCTGATGTACGAGGATCATGAGGATGTATTGATTGTCTATGATGATCTGACTAAACATGCTCAGGCTTATCGCGCGATTTCTTTGCTGCTTAGAAGACCACCCGGTCGTGAGGCTTATCCAGGTGATGTGTTCTACCTGCATTCGAGATTGCTTGAACGAGCAGCGCATCTTAGTGACAGACTTGGCGGCGGTTCGATGACCGCTCTGCCGATAATTGAAACGCAAAGTGGTGATATATCCGCATATATTCCAACTAATGTTATTTCTATAACAGACGGACAAATATATCTTGAGTCTGAACTGTTCTACTCCGGTCAGAGGCCTGCGGTCAATGTTGGCTTATCCGTATCGCGAGTCGGTGGTGCAGCTCAGTCTAAGGCCATGAAGAAGGTGGCTGGTCCTCTGCGAATAAACCTGGCTCAGTACAGAGAGCTGGAAGCTTTTTCACAGTTTGGCTCTGAGCTTGATGACGCAACACAGCGCCAGCTGCGCGTAGGTGAACGTTTGATTGAGGTTCTCAAACAGCCGCCGTATTCACCGCTGGCTATGGAAGACCAGGTAGTAATGCTATATCTGGCTAACAAGGGTGTATTGACAAGTCTTGATAAAGAAGATGTGAAAATATTTCTGACATCATATATAACATTTATGCGGGATAGACATCCGGTGCTGATGGAAGAACTGGCAGGCAGTCAGTTATTTACAGATGCAATCGCTGCCACTATTGATTCCACCATTAAGGAATACCTGAAGTTGTGGCAGCTGGAGAATGAGGATAATGGAGCAGATATCTGATATCAGAAAAAGAATAAAGAGTGTTCAGGATATCAAGCAGACGACGAGAGCTACTCAGCTGATTAGTGCCGTCAAGATGAGACGCGCGCGCAGTCAGCTTGAGAAGACCAGACCTTTTTTCGTAATATGTGTTGATACCATGATTGAGTTGTATGATAACGGTGTAGTTCAAGACAGCCGATTCTTTCAGCTCCGGCAGAAGAAGAAAGGCGAAACCTGGAAAATCGGTTATTTCGTCCTAACCGGAGATCAGGGTCTGGCCGGAGCTTACAATTCGAACGTTATTGCCACGGCCGAAAAACACATACACGGGAAAACAGTTGATAACATCCGCAAGGGTCTTAACACCACCGCACAACTCTATGTTGCAGGTAAAATTGGCAAAGAACGTTTGATTCGTGATGGCTTCGATGTTGTAGAGGATTTTCGTTATCCTATCAGCGAACCTACCTATTACCGTGCAAGAGATATATCTGACTATATTTATCATTTATATGTCAGTGGGGAACTTGATTTGGTTTATTTTATTTATACCAAAATTGAGTCGGCCGTTTCAATGGAGCCTGTTGTAGCGCGTGTTTTGCCAGTTGACCCATATTCTTTGCGTAAAACCATCCCTGAGGATAATCCTTACAATCAGTATGGCCTTATCGCGGGGTCAGATATTGAATACTATCCATCGGCCGATGAGGTCATGCATTATCTGATTAACACTTATCTAAATGGTATGGTTTATGGTGCTTTGGCAGAAGCTTATGCCAGTGAACAGACTGCCCGTATGACTGCGATGGATAACGCGACAGAGAGCGCAAATGAGATGCTTGATAAACTCAGGCTGAAGAGTAACCAAGCTCGTCAGGGCAAAATAACAAATGAAATCAGTGAAATAATTAGTGGTGCTGAGAGCTTGTCCAAGCAATAGTGCCAGCTTAGCTGCTCAGTTCTCACAAAATCGGTAAATTCACCAATAAACCGATGTTAAAGACTCAGAAATGGAAGGTGTACAGATGTCTACAGGTTATGTAACACAGATTATCGGTCCGGTTATTGATATTAGATTCCCACAGGAAGAGCTACCGGCTATACATGAAGCTGTCAAGGTGAAAAACGGCGATAAAACTGTGATGGTAGAAGTTATGCAGCACAGAGGCGAAGGTGTTGTCCGCTGTGTTTCTTTTGCCCCGACCGAGGGCATGATTAGAGGTGCCGAAGCATTGGCTACCGGTGCTCCCGTAACTGTGCCGGTCGGTGAAAAAGTAAAAGGACGTATATTCAATGTTCTTGGTGAACCTATTGACGAGGCAGGTCCTGTAATCGCAGCGGATCACTGGCCTATACACCGCGCAGCCCCGTCTTATCTTGATCTGCATCCGGAATCGCGCATGCTGGAAACGGGGATTAAGGTTATTGACTTGATGGTTCCATTCAGTAGAGGTGGTAAAATCGGCTTGTTCGGAGGTGCGGGTGTTGGTAAAACTGTGCTAATACTTGAGCTCATCAGAAATATCGCTAAAGAACATGGAGGATACTCGGTTTTTACTGGTGTTGGTGAGAGATCTCGTGAAGGTAATGACCTATGGAACGAGATGAAAGAATCAGGTGTTATTGATAATACTGTCATGGTGTTTGGGCAGATGAACGAGACTTCAGGTGCCCGTATGCGCGCTCCGCTCACCGGTCTTACTATGGCCGAGTATTATCGCGATGTTATGAATAAGGATGTACTCCTGTTCGTTGATAACATTTTCCGTTTTGTGCAAGCAGGATCTGAGATTTCCGCGTTACTTGGACGTATACCTTCAGCTGTTGGTTATCAGCCGACTTTGGCCAATGAAGTTGGTGCGTTTCAGGAGCGTATTACTTCAACACGTAAGGGCGCGATAACTTCAATTCAAGCTGTTTATGTTCCGGCTGACGATTTGACAGATCCAGCTCCGGCTACGACTTTTTCGCATCTTGAAGCTATCACAGTTTTGTCAAGATCAATAGTTGAACAGGGTATTTATCCGGCCGTTGATCCACTCGAGTCTTCATCTTCCATCTTATCTGAAGCTGTTGTGGGAACGCAACATTACAGGGTTGCCATGAAAGTTCAGGAAACTCTGCAAAGATATAAAGAGCTTCTTGATATTATAGCTATTCTTGGAATGGAAGAATTGAGCGACGATGATAAGTTGACTGTAAATCGCGCACGTAAAATTCAACGTTTTCTATCTCAACCGTTTTTCGTAGCGTCAAATACTACTGGTTACGAAGGTCGCTATGTTTCAGTCGAGGAAACAGTAAAAGGCTTCGGCGAGATCGTTTCTGGCGGCGCTGACCACATCCCCGAGAATCTCTTTTTCATGAAAGGCTCGCTGGATGATGTATATAAAGCATATAAGGAAACAAGATAGCCCAGAATAAGCTCTGAGCAATGACGTAAGGAGATTAACGATGGCTGATCACATGATTCATGCGGAAATTGTCACTCCCTATGAAGTCTTCTATGACGATATGGTTGATATGGTTATCATATCTTCCAAAGAGGGTGAAATTGGCATTCAACCAGGCCATACACCGATGATGGCAGCACTTACTCCGGGTGAGATCAGATTGAAGAAAAATGGTGAGACAAAAATAGCTGTTGGCACAAACGGCTATGCCGAGGTCGGACGGGATCTGGTAATCATCGTTGTAAACGCTGCGGAATGGGCTGATGATATTGATTTGCGCAGAGCAGAACAAGCACTGGGCAGAGCAGAGGCGAGGTACTACGACCCTGATGTTGATCCACAGGAGAAAAATCACGCCCGCCATGGAATTGAACGAGCGAAGGCTCGTATCAAGACCGCTCGCAAATATCAGGACAGAAGCTACAGCGGTTCTTCATTCTGAAAGAAAAAGGCGCGATCCGCGAAATGTAGTCTACAACGATCAGGCAGCATTATGTCTTCGTTTTTATTAATTTTACGACCGTCTATCCGAGTGCCATTTTTTGAACCAAGGTCGGTGAGAAAGAATTCACCTTCGCGTCTTGCGATTCGGGCATGCTTACGGCCGATTGTTTTGTCGTTCAAATATAAATCGGCCTGGCTCTCATCTCTACCGATAATGAATTCGTCTAATAAAATGAATGCCCTCAAGCCTTCATTTTCTTGTGGTGTGCCGGGAAGTCCTTCAGATAGTATTGCTATGCCATAGTTGTCATTATCATGATTCAATAGTACGGTTTGATTGTCTTTTGATTTTTTTAGCCAGGACACATTTCCAAATTTGCTAATTATAGCCTTGAATTCTGTGTTTTTTATTGTTGTCGCAATGTGATATGCCAGTATCGCTGATCCGCTGATAGCCAGTATAGTTAACATAGTCTGTCGCGACATGGAGTCAGCCAGTTTTTTATCGCTGATAGAAAAGAGCAATGTTAACATGGCTGCAATAATCCATATAACGATTACCATAGTGTTCAAGAATAGTCGAAAATTGTGTTTATTTTTCTTGCTGCTAACATCAATTTCATTTTTCGCAAGCTTCTCCTGATCTGGCGTAAGTTCTGTCGATTTCAGAAGGCCGGATAGTCCTTCTGATTTGTAGTTCTCAATCAGTCTACAGGATATTTCAGCAGAAATATTATAAAAAGCAGCGATTGGTTCAATTAGCCCGGAGATGACATTATTATCATCTTCGTTCATCGGTTTACAAGGGATAACCAGTAATTGTGGCTGATAAGTACTTTCTCTATCGATATCTGATTTATCTGAAGCCGAATTATCAATTTCTTGTAAACGTAAAGTGTTGTTGTTTAGAATGCATTGTCCAGGGAGGAAGAGATATTCCTCGGCCTTCATCATCAGTTCTGCGAATTGCTTAAGCCTTAATAAGCCTGTTTGCTCGCAACCTTCTTTTGACCTGTCAATGTCGCTTAACCTATTGCTGCTGCCGAGGTTAGCAGATAGTTTAAGTGTTTCTCCTCCATAGACAATGGCGATTGGAAGCAATCCTGAAACTGCTTCTTCAGACAGTATTTGATACTGGTAATCGATTATTGCTGTTGAATTGGGCATTCTAATGAGATAGTAATCGCTCGATTTTTGTTCGATTAATTCTTCTTGTACATTAAGCATAGTTACACCTGTTTCAGTTGAGCTGATAATCGCCCATGTTATCGATGACTGATTCATCAAAAACCGCATCGATTAATTTACTGGCGTATTCTGTAAGTGTTTTTCTAAAAATCAAAGCGATAGCGAGTAGAACAGCAATAATGATAACTACTTCGAGTGTGCCGAAACCTGTGCGTGATCGGATTGCTGATTGAGCTTTTAAAACCATTTCTGAGATGATGTTTTTAGTAATGAGATAGATTTTATTAAGTTTGCGCATAATAAGCACCTCCTGAGAATTGTACGAAAACAGTTTATTGCTCGCACGGTTTGATGAAACTATTAATTTAAGGTCATTGAGGCTATAGCTGGAAGCATAGCAGTTGCGATCACAGCAATCAGACTTATTGACGAAGGTAGTAAATAGCAGAGACTTCGCATTTGTAATCTGCGTCTGATTTCTTCTTTGAAAATAGACCAACAGGATGAGGAAGAAATTGTTATTAGATTCAGAATTTCTCTGCTCCCCTCCCTTTCGTATCTTGTCATCAGCTCTAACGTGTGCTTCACTTGATAGAGCGAACTGCGTGCTGACAGACTATATACAATTTCTGTGGGAGTTGTACCCATTGCAAGACTGGATCTTATAGCGCTCATTTCCAGTAGAAAATAATTGTCAGGCGCATGATTTCTTGTTGAGTGATTTATGACATTCGAAGAGCATTTGCTGCGGCTCGAAACAGATAGAGCCTTCTGCAGCGTTAATCCGCTGTTGAGAAGCACAGTTAACTGATTAAGCCACTGTGGATATTTAAGGTTCTCCTGATTTTGTCTGTTTCTGATTTTCTTTGCCAGATACAAGTCTTGCAAAATTATAGCGAAAACCGGAGAAAGAACAAATGCTGCAAAGTCTTCTCTTACTACAACAATCAATGCAAGAGGTATAGTAAGCGCAATCAGCCTGATTTTTGCCGTGATATATCTGTCTTCTGCGCGATTGACTTGTGAGTTAATTCTGCGCGCTTCATATTGAAGCTGAATTTTTGCTTGCGCTAATAGTCTACTAGGTAATACATTTTTATATGCCGAATAGATTAATTGCTTAATTTTTTGAAATGACAGATTACTATTACTGATTATCACATCGTTGTTTTTCCAATATGCTCCAAGAAAAAGAAAACGAATCCATTTACTATCATTAATCTGTGCAGATTTAAAATCATCTCTGCTTACTATTACAAACAGTATCACTAAAGACAGAACAGATATGCAACAGATGAGAGTTAGCGATATTTCACCCCAATCGCGAGTCATCAGATCATAACTGAAATCACCACTGTTATTCAAGATTAATGCCATAATAAATGGAGCGGTTGTCATAATGAAACTCTCTGTTAATTTACCGTTGTGTTCAGACTCAATACTTCTGGTTAACTCTATTCTTTCACGGAGCATGTTGCAGCTGTCTTGTATGTATATATCGATTCGTGCACCAGAATCTCGTAATACTTGTAGTTTGTCTAAAATCTCATAGGCAGAATTACTATTGAAGTTATCAAGAAATATTCGCATACTCTCTTGAAAATCAAGCTGTGACAGCAAGCAATTCTTCAGGCTGCCCAAGGCCTGACTTAGTTTGTGGTGGTTAGTATTTGTGGATCCCTGCAATTCATTTGCTGCTTTTACCAAACTGTTTTCAAGCGTTATGCCCGAAGTCAATGCCGCTGATAAATATTCGAGGAGCCAGAGAAGCTGCTCATCAAGTTTGTTACGGCTCCTTTTATTGCCCAGCGCAGAAATTGATATTGTTAGTAATAATGAAAAAAATGAACCGAGGGCAAGTGACAGGTATAAATTTAAATTGAAAGTGAGACATGCAACAACTGTGATTGGATATAAACAAACAAAAGCAGTAACCGCTTTTGCTCTTGATTTTGATTTAATCATGATTCATTCCTCCAGCAGATCTGTCATAGTGAAGTTGTCATTGTCAATACCATCAACACTGACAACCTCGCTTATTAATCTTAAGCCGCTCGACGTCCGCTTAAGTTGCACAACCAAATCTACTGCTTGTGCTATAAGCCTGCGGCAAGCTTCCCAGGGAATAGAGGAGTTCATGATAAGCATTAGGGATAGTCTCTCCAGCATATCAGCTGCGCTGTTACCATGCCCCGTACTCATTGAGCCCGGATGACCGGTATGCATAGCTTGAATCATGTCATAAGCTTCGCGGCCACGCACTTCGCCAACGATAATTCTGTCAGGCCGCATTCTCAAAGATAGTCTGATAAGATCTGATAATGTAATTTCCCCGCTGCCGTCCGGTGCCGGTAAACGAGCTTGCAACCTGACAAGGTCAGATATTCCTTGAAGATCGAGCTCTGCCTCGTCTTCTATAGTTATAATTC